>JACPGG010000164.1 GCA_016182545.1 Ignavibacteriales bacterium | reverse complement strand
TCGGCACACGTTGAACGATCCGCAGAAAACGCACTTCTTTCCGCTCAAAAAGTTGTCATGGTAACTGATTTTGCTGTAACCAACCATAAGATAATATACTTACAATTACCCAATGGTTACGTTCTTAACTAATTACCAAAAACTATAACAATTTTTTCTTTTGTCCGTAGAAAATATTTCCAAAAACATAAATCGGACTTATTACACTTATGAAAAATATTGTCATTGCATTATTAACGCTATTGGTTACACATACTTTACTGTCGGAGAAAAAAATCTATACATCACCATTGAAACAAATTGTGAACCTCAATGTCTTGCCTGATTCGTTGAATCCTTCAACACAGAAGATGAAGGAATTGGTTCATGTTATAGTTGAATTCAAAGAGGAACCACTTTTCCTTAGTCATTCGCGCTCATCAGGATTTCAAAAGAGTTCATCATGGTACGAAGAACGCTTTGCAGCATTTGCATCTCAAACAGGTATTCCCCGTCATTCATATCAACTGTTGAACAAATCAACAACAGGGATCACAAAGGAATATTTTAAAACATTTTTTGGAGTTCGTGCTTCCGTCAGCGCAGACAGGGTTTCTGCCATAACGGGTTTACCATATGTTAAAGCGGTTCATTATGACCGTGCGGTGAAATCAACGCTTGAAAAAAGTGTTCCTCAAATTGGTGCAGATCAGGTTTGGTCAACACTCGGCAACCAGGGGAGCGGCGTGAAGGTTGGAATTATCGACACTGGAATTGATTATTTGCACCCCGCACTCGGCGGTGGAATTGGTTCGTCGTTCAAAGTCGCCGGCGGATTCGATTTCGTGAACAATGATTCCGACCCGATGGATGACAATGGCCACGGAACGCACGTCGCCGGAATCGTCTCCGCAAACTCTCAATCGCTCAAAGGTGTTGCGCCACAATCGAAACTTTACGCTTATAAGGTTCTGAATGAAAACGGCAACGGCATGGAAAGTGACATCATCAGCGCGATAGAAATGGTTGTTGATCCGAATAACGACGGTGATATGTCCGATCGGATGGATATCGTGAACATGAGTTTAGGATCGGATCAAGGAACTCCGAACGATGCAAGTGCAGTCGCAGTAAACAATGCCTCTGAACTCGGAGTACTGTTCGTCGTCGCTGCCGGTAATGCAGGATATGGAAATCCTGTTCCCGGTAAAGAAAATAATTATTACTACAATGGATCTGCGACGATCGGATCTCCCGGTACAGCAGAAAGTGCGCTGACAGTCGGCGCGGTCGATTCAATCGACCAACTCGGATGGTTCTCTTCAAAAGGACCTAACCGCGGGACATTCGGCATTAAACCGGAAATTGTCGCTCCTGGTGTTCAAATTCATTCAACGTTTCTCGGATCATCAACCAAGAGATTGAATGGTACATCGATGGCGACTCCAATGATCGCCGGAGTTGCTGCATTGTTGAAGTCGATCAATCCAGGCTGGAGCAACGAAAGAATAAAATCAGCGATCATCAATACTGCAAAAGATGTCGGTCTTACCGCCTACAAACAGGGCGGGGGAAGGGTGCAAGCATTTAAAGCCGCTTTAGGTGCATCGTGGGTTGAACCTCAGGTCTTGAATCTCGGTTTGGATGATCCGTCGGCAGGTATCTGGATAAGAAAAGATACATTGTATATTCATAATTCGAAAAATACATCTCAAAATTATTCGACAACTGTTGCCGGAATGCAGGGAGGAGTTTCGATTGCACTCTCTCCTTCCGGATTTTCGGTTCCATCCGGCGGAACAATTCAGGTTATTGCGACTACGACAGTGAATAATGCTACAATCCCCATTGTTGCAGATGACATCCCTTTATATTCGGGAAGAATAGCTTTCAATGGATCTGCAGATACAATAACGGTTCCGTGGGCGTTTGCACGGGCAACGAAATTGACGATCACGTTCAACGAGTATGAACCGTATTTTTTCGGGATCAGCCCGACAAATTTTATTTTTGGAAACGGCGGTGATCTCTTTTGGGTTTCGCCGACCCAAGCGGAAATGTACGGATATAAAAAGGATACGTACGATTTTTTTGCGTTGTTCCCTTCACCGACAACGTCAAAGATATTCATCAAAGAAAATGTCGTCCTGAATGGCGATGCACAGGCGTTGAACATCAATTCATCTGAAGCGTCCGTACCGATTGTGTATCACAGTACGGATCACAACGCTACGCCGTTGTCGTCATATCCCTCTGTGCGAAGAGCACTGATCACAACCATTCCAAACTGGGGAGACCAAACAGCATTGTTCGAACAGTCATCAGATACACTGCTGGTTTCTCCCGCATCCGCGCGGTTTGAATTCCGTCCGGTGGAATATCGTTTCAATGCCGCATCAACAAAGAACGCCCACGTCGCTCAGTATCCGACATTCACAGGAATGTCCGCCGGCAAAACATTTACGAACAATCCGTCAGATTACATTTCACAGAATTTCGTATTCCAATTTCCACCCAAAACTTCGCAAGGGATGATTGTCGGGGAATATTTTGCGTTCAGAGATTATGACGGGGATGGTTTTTTGACCGGTCTCGGCTATGATATCGATACCATTGCAGTCGTGAACGATCAATATTCATTCAAGGGATATTTCCATCGCTCGCTTGAACCGCTTCGTGATGTAGCAATCACATTTCACACACTCAACAGCATTGATGCAGAATATCTTGATCTCTCTACCTTTCCTGTGATGGTGTACAACGACAGCATCATCGCGTTGACAAAAGATAACATCATGAACACTGTGCCGCGCTCTCCGAGCGGAGGAACGATGACGTTTGGTGTTGCACCGGTGACGCTAACAACGGTGTGGTATAATAATTGGTTTGGTCCGAACACGTTGCATTTTAATACACTGTTCAGAGGAGTTCACAGAGAGACGCGCTATAACGACGTGAATGACGGAACATATTCCATATACACCATGAATGGCGATCTCGTATTTTCTAATCCGCTGAATGATTTTCCGCGCGAACCGAAAGAATTACTGCCGCAGTGGTACAAAATGGTGGTTACATCCGGCAACTATTGGTTGAGAAATAAAAAGGGGAAGATACTCCAAACATCGGAATTCGACCTCGGACAAACACAGGCGAGCCCCCCTTCCATAACGTCGTTTATGGTGGCGAACAACCAGGGGGAGCCGGTAAATTCATTTGCAAAAGGAGAGAACGGTTCGCTCATTTTCTCCTCTGAAGTTATCGATATCTTGTTCAGTAAACAGGTCAATCCTGATTCTGCCAAAGCGTGGTATCGGATTCATGGATCTTCACCATGGATTTCGTTACCGCTGTCACTTGTCGGAGTAGAACACGAAAAAGAGGGAACAATATTTAAAGCGGATTTGGCTGCCGCACTGGCGGTCGATTCTGTTGCAATTGACCTGCGCGTGTTTGTCAAAGATTCGGTCGGGTACACGAACGATTTTCAGATCTCTCCCGCCTTCGTCGTCGGCAATTGGATCTCCAACGACCCAAACGATGTTGAGGAAGAGCCGGAATCGACGATACCAAAAGAGTTCACCCTCTCTCAGAATTATCCGAATCCATTCAACCCATCGACAACGGTCCGGTTTGGGATACCGAGACAAAGCTCGGTGCAAGTGGAGATCTTCAATATACTCGGTCAGAGCGTAGCGATGATGGAGAGGGGAGTTCTTGCGGCAGGGCATCACACTGTGCAATGGCATGCGAATGTTCCTTCGGGAGTGTACTTCTACAGGATCACGGCAGAGGGAAGCGGCGGTAGATTTTCGCAAACGAAGAAGATGATGTTGCTCCGCTAAACAAAAAAGGGACGCACAAGCGTCCCTTTTTTCTGTTCGGTTCTAGAGGCTTCTGTTACGGAAGAAGTACCGCCGATGCGATCACAGTTGTCCATTTACCGTCTTTGTCCCCTTCAGCAGATTGCGTGACGTTGAATGTCTTTAGGATCTTTCCGCTCATTTTAAAATGTTTTTCGCGTTCATCCCATGCAACAGTCGGATCGAATTCCAATCCCAATGTGGTTGCAAGCATGGTTGCCGCAAGGTCTTCAGCATACTCTCCCGCTTTTTCTTCTGTTTCTCCAAAGGGGTGGTGCTCGGAAAGGTAGCCGTACTGTGAATCATCGGCTGCCATAGCAACACCGATTGACGACGCAACAAGGCGATTCGGTTCATTGGTGGCGTTCCGCGCCATCACACAATACGTTACTTGACCGGGCTCCAGTAATTTCAATCCTTCAGCAGGGGGGATGCGTTTGCACTTGGGGGGATAAATACTTGATACGGTAACGAGATTACATTTTTCGATTCCGGCGTTGCGGAGAGCAAGTTCGAATGATTGTAAGTAGTCTTTATGTCTGCCTACACCTTTTGTGAAGAACATCTTTGTTGGGACGAATGACAACGTCTCATCTCCTTCTTAAACTAAATGGATAAATTAAGGTATCTTTGTTTTATAGAAAATTGTTTTCATAGACCGTCCGTCGTATTGGGTTTGATCATTTGAGTAAAGACGAATATACGTACTATTCAAAAAAATGCAAGGGAAATCTCGTTCAGGACGGAATTATTTTCAAGAACTTCCTTTTACCGACTTTAATGATCATCTCGCCGTCGAGTGTGAGATTAGTTTTTGCATCGGCGATTTTCTCGTTGTTGACGGTAACCCCCCCTTGTTCAACGAGCCGGCGGGCTTCACTTTTTGATGGTGCAAGCTTTGTTTCCGCCAATAATTGAAGAATATTGACGGTCGAACCTTTTGCTCCGTACTTCATTTCCTCGACCTCATCGGGCATATCTTTTTTAACAAAGATGCGGTCGAATTCTTCTTCAGCTGAATGCGCAGATTCCTTATTATGGTAGAGAGTTACAAGTTCGCGTGCAAGGCGTCGTTTTGCTTCCCGTGGATTTGATTGAATTGTCGCTTTAATCTCGCCCAACTCAGAATTTGGAGTATTCGTTGCCAAAACAAAAAAGTCGTACATCAACTTGTCGGGAATTGACAATGTTTTGCCGTAAATTTCCCGTGCCGGCTCGCTGATGCCGATGTAATTGTCGAGCGATTTGCTCATTTTTTCAACACCGTCCGTTCCGGGAAGGATCGGCATCGTCAAGATAACCTGTGGTTCTTTTCCATATTCACGTTGAATGGCGCGACCGACCAGCAGATTGAATTTTTGGTCCGTGCCCCCCAGTTCAACATCGCTTTCGATTGCAACGGAATCCATTGCCTGGGCAAGAGGATAAAGGAATTCATGCACGCTGATCGGCTCTTCCTTGTCGAACCGGGCGTGGAAATCTTCCCGCTCGAGCATTTGTGAGACGGTGTACTTACTTGCAAGTTTTATCACATCGGCAAAACTCATCTTCCCAAGCCACTCTGAATTGTAAATCATCTGCACATTTTTATCCGAAAGGATTTTTCGCGCCTGTTCAAAGTACGATTCGCCGTTCTTCCGTGTCTCTTCAAGTGAAAGGGAGGGGCGCGTTTTACTCTTTCCCGAAGGATCGCCGATCATACCGGTAAAATCTCCAACAATAAGAATTGCTTTGTGTCCGAGATCCTGGAACTGGCGGAGTTTGCGTAGAACGACAGAGTGCCCTAAATGAAGATCAGGACGGCTCGGGTCGCAGCCGAGTTTAACATTGAGTTGCTTGTTCGTCTTAATTGACTTTTCAATCTTCCGCGTAAGCTCTTCTTCGGGAATGATCTCCGAAACGCCGCGGCGGATAAGATCCATTTGTTCGTTCAGTGAAGGGAATGTCATAAGTGCGTTGGGTTACAAGTAATGTCAGTTCTTTCGAAAAGTTCTTCGTAATTCACGGTCCATTTCTCTCTTCTTGATGTCTTCCCGTCGATCGTATTCTTTTTTCCCTTTTGCAAGGGCAAGTTCCACTTTCGCTTTTCCCTTTTTGAAATACACCTTCAACGGTATCAAGGTCAGTCCTTTTTCCGTCGTTTTGCCGATCAGTTTGCGGATCTCGCTCTTGTTGAGCAGCAGTTTCCTTGTACGGACAGGATCATGATTGAATCTGTTCGCCTGTTCAAACGGGCTGATGTGCATATTGTGGAGCCATACTTCCCCCTGTTTCAGGTCGGCATAACTGTCCTGCAAATTTGCTCTTCCCATCCGCAGTGATTTTACTTCCGGACCTTTCAGCACAATTCCCGCTTCGTACACATCGATGATCTCATAATCGTGACGCGCCTTACGGTTTGATATGGCAATACGCTCTTCGGAGAGAAATTCCTGTTTGTCCATCGTGATGGGATAAATTACTCAAAATGAAATGTCAAAACAAGGATGCGTCCTTTAAAATAAAAAACAGGATCACAAGTGTGAATTTCTCAAGAAGGAACGTGAAGCATCAGTTTGATAGCCCGATAGTAATGAATATCAAAACCATCGAGGTCGGTTGCTCGACTGTACCGCCAGCCGTTCCACCCGTTCCGCTTGCAGTCACGTCATATTTCGGCTTTGCGGACAGATATTTTGCACCGACTTTAAATCGATCTCCGAACATTAAACCACCCCCGACAGCAAATGCAAATGTAGTTGCCGTTGCCGATGCTTGGGTTGACTGTGCGGATCCGATAGTCAGCGTAATTTCCGGAAGTGTCCCTATCAATAAGCCGCCCTGAGCATGAAGAAATAACTTGGATGTTGACGAGGATCGTCCGATGAACTGTATTCCGGACAATGCAAAAATTGACGTGAACGATTCTGTTTGGACGTTCGCGGATGACCCGAATGCATTTTGAAACAATGTGTTCATTGCACTCTCGTCAATCGGGTTAGAAAGAAACAGACCTGATGTAACGACGCTAAAGCTTTCATCGACGGGCACGTCCAGTTCAAGTCCGATGCCGAAGCCTGTTTTAGCAAAGCCTGCTTTTTGTGTATTTGTTTCTCCGAAATCGCCCGTTGGGAGAGATAATCCACCGAGAATTGAAAACTGATTCTTTTGAATGACTTCAAACTCTTCCTGAGAATAGGCGGGGAGCGGTAAGAGAACGAATATGATTATGAATGCATAGACTTTCACGATATGATTCCTTGTTAATTGAAGAATGCAGCACGTTATGAAAACAGTCGTACGAAAGCAACAGAAAAAATGCAGTACCTTCTTGCACACTCAAACAAAGAGCAGTATCTTCAATGAACAAGTCCTCGTTTTTGGTATTCCTTGAATCTAATTCAGACATAATGCTCCACAGCGAATCCGTTCTTATTCTCGACTTTGGTTCACAGTACACTCAACTTATTGCACGCCGCGTACGCGAATTGAATGTGTATTGCGAGATCCATCCGTTCAATATCTCCATTGAAAAGATCATGTCATTTAGTCCCAAAGGGATCATTCTCTCTGGCGGACCGTCGAGCGTCTACGCAAGCGATGCGCCGATACCGGATAAACGAATCTATGATCTTGGAATTCCGATCCTCGGCATTTGTTACGGACTTCAATTGATTGCGTATCAGAACGGCGGTGCGGTGAACAAAGCGGCCCGGCGCGAATTCGGTCGGGCTCAGTTGTTGATAGACAACCATGATGACATTTTCAAAGGACTTTCATCATCCACCGAAGTCTGGATGAGCCACGGTGACGAAGCGACGGCGTTGCCCAACGGTTTCGAAAAGATTGCTCATTCTGATAATGCCGCAATATGCGGTGTTAGAAATCCTTCAAAGAAACAGTATGGAATTCAATTCCATCCCGAAGTCGTTCACACAAAAGAAGGAAAAAAAGTCCTGTCGAATTTTCTTTTCACCATATGTGGTTGTAAAGCAGATTGGAATGCAGAATCGTTTATTGAAAGTTCGATTGCCGAGATCCGAAAAAAGGTTGGAGATAAAAAAGTACTTTGTGCGTTGAGCGGCGGTGTCGATTCATCGGTCGCAGCAGTACTGTTGCATAAAGCGATCGGCGATCAACTCTTCTGCATTCATATCGACAACGGTGTGATGAGACGGGGAGAGAGTGCCCAGGTAGTAAAGACATTCCGCGATGAGTACCATATTGCACTCGATTTTGTCGATGGGACTGAAATCTTTATTGACCGATTGAAAGGTGTCTCCGATCCGGAGCAAAAAAGAAAGATCATCGGCAAGGCATTCATCGATATTTTTGAAGAGGAAGCAAAGAAAGTTTCTGGTGCGGAATTCCTTGCACAGGGAACATTGTATCCCGATGTCATCGAATCGGTCTCATTCAAAGGACCATCGCAGACCATCAAGACGCATCATAATGTCGGCGGATTGCCCGAAAAGATGAATTTGAAATTGATCGAACCGTTCCGTGAACTGTTCAAAGATGAGGTTCGCGCGGTCGGCAGAAAACTAGGCTTGTCGGATACTTTGATCGACCGTCATCCTTTTCCCGGTCCCGGTCTGGCGATCCGCGTGCTCGGCGATGTAACGCAAGAGCGTTTGGAAGTACTGCGGAGTGCAGATGACATTTTTATTTCGGAATTGCGGTCTCAAAATCTTTATACTACAACCTGGCAGGCATTTGCGGTGTTATTGCCGGTGCAGTCCGTCGGAGTGATGGGGGATGAACGGACGTACGAAAATACCATTGCTCTTCGTTCCGTTACAAGCGTGGACGGAATGACCGCCGATTGGACCCACTTGCCGTATGAATTTCTTGCACATGTTTCTAGCCGCATCAGCAACGAAGTCCGCGGTGTGAATAGAGTCGTCTATGATATAAGTTCCAAACCGCCGGCAACCATTGAGTGGGAGTAACAAATGATCGAACTCAAAAATCTCACAAAAAATTTCGGATTGTTCACGGCGGTTGATGATGTTTCGTTGAAGATCCCGTCAGGTGAATTTTTCGGCTTTCTCGGTCCCAACGGTGCCGGAAAAACCACCACCATTAAAATGATGACCGGGTTGTTTACGCCGACGTCCGGTCAGATCATCATCAACGGATTCGATGTCGTGAAGCAGCCGCTCGAAGCAAAATCGTCATTCGGATATATTCCGGATCATCCGTACCTGTACGATAAGCTCACAGGACGCGAGTTTATTTATTATGTCGGCGGACTCTACAAAATGAAGAAGGATGAGCTCAAGGAAAGTGCCGAGCGTGTGATCGATCTTCTTGAACTTGCCGGTTGGGTGGACAACAAAACGGAAGATTATTCGCAAGGGATGCGCCAGCGCGTGACGTTTGCCGCCGCGTTCGTTCACAACCCGAGAACGATCATCATCGACGAGCCAATGGTGGGACTCGATCCGAGGAGTGCACGCATCGTAAAAGACACGCTCAAACAAAAGGCGAAAGAGGGTGTCTCCATCTTCATGTCCACACACATCCTGGAAATGGTGGACGAATTATGCGACCGGATCGGGATCATCAATAAAGGGAAGATGATCTTCCTCGATACAAAGGAGAGTTTACATGTCCATAAATCAAAATACGACGGCAAACTGGAATCCGTTTTTCTTGAACTGACAAAAGAGATCGGCGAAGAGTGACAACCTTTTTCCACATACTGTGGTTCAAGAATCTGATGTTCTGGAAGATCTCGCTGAAACAGGACTTCGGGACGGTGATCAGGAATATCGGATCGTTCATTGTCTTCGGTTCGTTTGCGGTCGGGGCGTTCTATTTTTCAAATTTTGTAACGGCGTATTTGCTGGAGAATGTCCGCATCGGACTATTCTTGTTCCACCGGTTCGTGGGGATGCTGCTGTTTGTCTTTTTTATCACGATCAATCTCGGGAATATGGTCGTATCGTTCTCCACACTCTACCGTTCTCCCGAAGTCCATTTTTTATTATCCTCGCCGGTCTCATACCTCGACATCTTCACGATCAAGTTCCTGGATAATTTCTTTTATAGTTCAGGGACTCTTTTCATGGTTGGTTTTGCGGTCTTGCTGGGATACGGCGTGTACTTCAACCACCCGTGGCATTTTTATCTGCTGATGATGTTCGGTGTGCTTGTGCCGTTCATGTTCTTAGCAGGCTGTATTGCCGTTGTAGTCCTCTTGCTCTTTATGAAACTGGCGGCAAAAATCAATTTTCGGATTCTTATCGCATCCATTGTGTTGTTTTATGTCAGTCAGGTCTATATTTATTTTAAAGTCACCAGTCCTATCAACCTTGTTCAGGAGGTGATGAAATACTATCCGTACGTCGATCTGTATTTTGGTTCACTCGATCCTGCCGGGGCAAAGATTCTCCCTAATTTTTGGGTCTCAGAGATCCTTTATTTTTATGTGCAAAAGAATTTCGGCGCCGTTACCGGTTATACCGCATTGCTGGTTCTTTCAACTGCCGGGGTTTTTGTTTTTTCCCTTGCGATTGCCAACGCCTCATTCTATTCGACATGGATCACCTCATTGTCGTTGAAATCGTTGACCGTGAAACGGTTTCAGTTTAAAAGTTCATTCTTCACGTTCGAGAAAAAATCGTTGTTATCGCCGCAAACGGAAGTGATTCTGAAAAAAGAATTCTGGCAGTTTATCCGGGAGCCAAGTCAATGGGTGCATTTTATAGTGATGATGGCATTGTTGGTGATATTCCTCTCCAGTGTGAGCACGTTAAATATTAAATTGGAATCTCCGGAGTTGAAGGCGGTCGTCTACCTTGTGGTTTTTATCTTCAACATATTCCTTATTAACTCGATCGCATTGAGGTTCGGATTCCCTATGATCAGCCTTGAAGGGAGTGCGTATTGGTCCGTACGGAGCGCTCCAATTTCTCCCGAAAGGATGTATTGGGTAAAATTTTTGGTCTTGGTACTTTTCCTTGGATTACTGAGTTTGTTGATCGCATTTCTTTCAAATATTCCGTACCTGTTTGTACGAAGAGTGGCGGCGGAAGAATCGGGTATCCTCGCTTATATTACCCCTCACATAGCCGTAAAACAATTGGCGTACTTTTCAATAATCATCACGCCGGTTGTTGCCGTAACACTTGCCAGTTTGAATTTCGGGCTCGGATCGGTCTATTCCAATTTTGTCGAAAAGAATCCGATCCGCATTGCTTCGTCGCAAGGGGCGACGATGACATTCCTCTTGAGTGTGGTCTATTTGGTGATTCTGCTTGCAGCGTACTATTTTCCTACGTTGATGATGTTCAATGCGGAGGTGAAAAATCTCCCTGTTGATTGGACCGCGTTGAGGATCGTATTTTTGGTTATTACATTATCGTCGCTCTGCATTGCCGGCATAACACACATACTCGGAGTCCGATCGTTGCGAAGAGACTATTAATGAAAAAATTATTATTCCTATTCTGTGCAACGGTGTTTCTGTTGCCGGCTCAAGACATTGAAGTGTATTGGAATCGGCAGGCGGAGGATTATTTCCTCCTTGGTATGAGGCAGTACAATCAAAAGGATTTCAAATCCGCCGTGCAGACATTCCAAAATTCTATCGCTAGCGGAGAGATGAATCATCGTATCACCGCCAGCACCATAATGAAGGCGAAGACATTATACGGATTGAGGAATTTCTCGGAAGCAGCCTCCGTGTGCGGATCGTTCATTGCCCGGTTTCCTTCCAGTGCATACAAGGAGGATGCGCATTTTACGAGAGGGATGTGTTTTTATAATCTTGGACTGTACCGAGAAACAGTCGCCGAAATGGAGACCGTTCTTGTCATTGCACAGCAATGGAAGAATCAGGATCATGCGGTGAAGATGATCGAGCATGTCGCATTCGAATTTCTGGCTGAAGCGGAGATCGATTCTATTATTCACCATACGCGCAACGATACGATCAAAGGACAGATGAGTGTGACGCTGGCAGAAAGGTATTTTTCTGCAGGTGACAACGACCGCGCGAAAACGCTCATCGAGAATGTCGCTGTATTGTTGTTGGATCCTGCGTCGCAGCAACGGATCAACAGGCTTCGCGGAAGGATTGAACGAGGTAACCTTGTGAGGATCGGTGTTCTTCTTCCATTTCTGTCTTCTTCGCCTACCGAGACTCGAGACAGAAAAGTTGCGACCGAAGTATTGGAAGGGATTCAACTTGCACTGTCCGACTATGAGGAGAATGTTGCACCGGGTCAGGTGAGCGTCGAATTGAAGGTTCGTGATTCGGAACGGCGATCGGATTCGATCCGCTCTGCCATCGCATCCTTCACTGAAGATGACAAGGTGGTCGGCATCATTGGTCCCATTTTCAGTGATGAAGCGATGGCTGCTGCAAGCGCCGCACATGAAGCAATGATCCCGCTGGTATCCCCGACTGCAACCGATGACAGCATCACACAGGTTGGCGATTTTGCTTTCCTTGCGAACTCGACAAGCGGCATGCGTGGAAAGATTTTAGCCCAGTATGCGGTGAAAGAAATGGGAGGGAAAAATATTGCGATCCTTGCTTCTGAAGCGCAATTTTCAAAAGCACAGGCAGATTCATTCGCTGCGGAGGCAATCCAATCCGGTGCGACAATTGTTGCGGACCGGCGATACAGCAGGGGTGCCGTTGATCTGCGCGAACATTTCAAAGCGATCAGGTCTGCGGGGGCGCAATTGCAGCCCGATTATATTGTGTCATTCAAAGGAAAAATGAAATCCGCTGATGTGACGCGATTGCTTCTCTCGTATGGAATCCGGCGCTCGGCAATCGATTCGGTACTCGAAAAAGGGGGTGAAATGAATATCACTCCATTCGTCGGTGCGCGTGTCCAGGAACTTGCAGATACGTTGAAACTGCCGTATAAAAAAACACTGTTGTATATCGACAGCTTACATTATCCAGTGTCAACCATTGACATTGTATTCAGTCCGATCAATTCAAGTCAACAGATCGGCGTGATCTCTTCCCAATTGGCATATTATAATATCAAGGCGGCGATCCTCGGTACAAGCGAGTGGTATAATATCCATGAATTGGATATGAATCGCCGCTACGCCGACGGGGCAACATTCGGTAGCGATCGATGGATTGAACAAGAGGGACAGACAAAACGGATCTTTGCAACATACTCTCAAAAGTACGGAAAGCAGGCAAACGATAATGTGCTGTTCGGTTTTGATGTCATGTCCTTGATGATCCAGCTGATGAACGACGGCGCCTTGACGCGCGAACAAATGAAAGAAGCCTTGACGAAGGTCGTCAATTTTACGGGAATCAGAAACACGATCACATTTACACAACGCCGAGTGAACGGGAGTCTCCACATCCTTCAATACAAGAACGGCGTCGTCTCTAAACTTCGAACATATACGTATCAAGAATAATGGCAGAGTCTCCGATACATGAACCCCCGCTGCGGTACGCCTCCATTAAAGAATGGCCCGAGGATGAACGCCCGCGTGAAAAACTGGTGAAACACGGTGCTTCGTCGTTATCGGATTCTGAATTGCTCGCAATCTTGATTAATACGGGCAGCGGAAAACAATCCGCAGTCGATCTCGCCAGAAAATTACTGCAGGAGTATAAATCGCTGCGGACTCTTTCAGGATTATCGGTAGGAGATCTGAAGCAGCGGAAATTCAAAGGGATCGGGAAAGTAAAGGCGATAGTGCTTGCAGCAGCATTTGAAATAGCCCGACGTCTCGCCTCAACATCAAAAGAAGAACGAACGCCGATCAGAACGCCTGAGGATGTGGCAAAGCGATACATTGCGGAACTAAGGGATCTGAAACAGGAAGTATTCATGGTCGTCTGTTTGAGCAGTTCAAACAGGATCATTCAGGAACGGACAATCACGAAGGGATTGTTGAATTCATCTCTCACGCATCCGCGCGAAGTATTCCGTGAAGCGATCCTGGAGAATGCCGCCAGTGTGATCCTGCTCCATAATCATCCGAGTGGAAACTTGGAGCCAAGCCGCGAAGATATCCAAATAACGAAACAATTGGTCGAAGCGGGAAAGATCATAGGCATTTCGGTGCAGGATCATATCATTATCGGCGGTGATAATTTTACGAGTATGATGGAACGGGGGTTGATGTGACATGATCAAACGTATCAATCATATCGGCGTCGCTGTAAAATCCCTGGGATTGTCGTCCGATCTCTTCGCAAAGATATTCGAACAGCCGCATCCTCATACTGAGAATGTTCCCCAGCAAAATGCCACCATCGCTTTCTTTCCTGTCGGCGAAAGTTCGATCGAATTGATCGAATCCGCAACACAAGATTCTTCGATCTCAAAATTCATCGACAAACGGGGCGAAGGAATCCATCACATCTGTCTGGAAGTGGACGATATCAAGAAAGAGATCGAGCGGCTGAAGAAGCACGGTTTCCAATTTGTCAATGATCATCCGGACGAAGGGGGCGACGGATATCTTGTTGCGTTCCTCCATCCTAAGTCCACGAACGGTGTGCTGATTGAACTGGCTGAGAAAATGAAGTGACCTGCAACTTTTGTTTCGGGATTCCGGTTTCAAATGTACGACAGGCGATATGATAAACGTGAGACTTGAAGCCTGAAACAACCATTCCCTATACATGGAAAACACCCCCATTCAAATATCATTTGTCGATCGATTGGATTTGCAGGGAAAACTCGACAACCTCCCGACCTCTCCCGGGGTGTACCAATTCAAGAACAAAGAAGCCGCAATCCTGTACATCGGCAAAGCGGTGAACCTGCGGAACCGTGTCCGTCAATATTTTCATGCGTCACGTTCGCTTGAGCCCCGCATCGCATCGATGGTGTCAAAAGTGTCTGATCTCGAGATCATTACTACCGATTCTGAAGTCGAAGCGCTTATCCTGGAAGCGAACCTCATCAAACTCCACAAGCCGCGGTACAACGTCAATCTTAAGGATGACAAATCCTATCCATACATCGTGATAACCAAAGAACCGTACCCGCGCGTATTTGTGGCGCGACGTTTCAATAGGAAAGAGGTTCACATCTTCGGACCGTACACCGACGTGCATACGATGCGGGCAGCATTGAAAACTGTGCGCGATATTTTCAGGATACGCAGCTGTAATTTTCATATTGACGAAGAGTTTATTGCAAAAAGAAAAACACGCGTCTGTCTCGACTATCATATCAAAAAATGCGATGGTCCATGCGAAGGATTGATCTCGCAGGAGCGGTACAACGATATGATCGCGCAGGTCGCTTTGGTGCTGAACGGGAAAATATCCGGTGTTAAAGAATCGCTGGAAGTACAGATGAAGAAGGCATCAGCTGATATGAAATTTGAAGATGCCGCGTATTTCAGGGACCGCATGAAAGAGTTGGACGTGTATGCGTCGAAACAGAAGGTGGTAGATATCGAATTCCGCGACCGTGATATTGTCGCCGTCTCAACGGAAGATGATGACGCGTGCGGCGTTATCTTCAAGATCCGCGAAGGAAAAGTGCTCGGCCGCCAGCATTATTACATGAACGGCGTCGAAGGGAAGACCGACAGCGAAATCCTCGAAACGCTGGTCGAACGGTATTATCTGGAAGCGGTCGATGTTCCGAAGGAGATCGTTCTGTCGTTCGACATTGAATCCAGGACGATCATTCAGCAGTGGTTGTCGCTCAGAAGGAGCGGCGGTGTTTCATTTGAAATCCCGGAAGGAGGCGAACTGTCGAAACTGCTTGAGATGTGCAAGAAGAACGCGAGATTTCTGCTGGACGAGTTGAAATTGCAAAAGTTGAAACAAAAAGATTTCATCCCGGCAGCAGTGCGTTCGTTGCAGCGGGACCTTCGGATGGAAAAGCCTCCACGGAAAATCGAATGTTTCGATATCTCCCATTTTCAAGGAACTGAAACTGTCGCTTCGATGGTCGTATTTGAAGATGGTAAGCCGAAGAAAAGCGAGTACCGAAAATTCAAGATCAAAACGGTTGCGCCTGCGGATGTCAATGATTTTGCAAGCATGAAAGAGGTCGTGTACCGGCGCTACAAACGCGTGCTGGATGAAGCACTTGACCTTCCGGATTTGATCATGGTTGACGGCGGCAAAGGGCAACTCTCGAGCGCAGTTGAATCGTTGAACGAGCTCGGGCTCGGCAATCATCCGATCATCAGTCTGGCAAAAAAGCTGGAGGATGTTTTTGTACCAAATCAAAGTGAGCCCATTCCCATTCCAAAATCCTCTTCAGCGCTTCGGTTACTGCAACAGATTCGGGATGAAGCGCACCGATTTGCCGTCACATTTCACCGGTCGTTGCGGGATAAACGAACACTGCAAACGGAGTTGGATCTGATCGAAGGTATCGGAAAAAAACGGGCAAAGGAGCTGTTGGAATCGTTCGGTTCTGTCCAGGGAGTGAAGTTTGCGACGATCGAACAATTAACTGAAGCAGTCGGAGAGAAAACCGCACAAAAGATTCAGGAGTATTTTGAAGTGGATGAGAGCACCACAGAACAAAAAAAGGATGAACTAAAGCCGATGTAATTCCATTCCGACCTCAATTTTCCTCTACTTATTCGTTGTTTTTCAGCCTCATTTCAATTATCTTTTGGTTTACAAGCCCTTAAAAACTAGCAACTTATAACAATGTACAGCAGCAAGGAGTTTTAACGCAGTATGGCAATAATGACAAGAATGCGCGATAACATGCCTGTAATCCTTATAGGATTGGTGATCATTTTTATCATCACGATCGTCTTCGAGTGGGGGATGGATTATTTGGGAATGTCACGAACAAGCGATACGATCGGGGTTATTGAAGGGAAAAAGATCTCCTACCAAGAATTTTCCGAACTTGTCCGTCAACAAGCGGAACAATACAAACAACAATCGAAACAAGAGCCGGATGAGAACACATTCCGTCAGATCAGGGAGCAGGTGTGGAATAATCTGGTGACGCAGGCGTTGCTCGATATCGAAACGAAGAGAGCAGGCATCACGGTTACGGATCAGGAGGTCATCGATTGGGTGCGGGGTGAAAATCCTCCTCAATTTCTCGTTCAGCAATTCACCGATTCGACCGGACAGTTCCGTCGCGATGCGTATGAGGGGGCACTGAACGATCCGCGGAATAAGGAGATATGGGTGCAAGTCGAACAGGCACTCCGGCAGCAGCGTCTTGCAGAGAAAATGCAGAGTTACGTCTTTTCATCCATTCGTGTGTCGTACGGTGAAATGCTCGATCGGTTTGTCGATCAAAACGTGAAAGCGAATATTCAATATGCATTCTTCGATCCGAACAAATATTTCAGCGATGAAAATGTGACCGTCACCGATGACGATCTTCGCAAAGAATACAACGAGAGTGCTGAAGACTTTAAAATGCCTGCGACCCGAAAATTAAAATATGTTCTTTTCAGCGACCAACCCTCCGGAAAAGATTCGCAGGATGTTTACAATGAGATCACAAGTATATTGACGCAGGCGACATCAGGGATCGATTTTCTTGAACTCCAGCAGAACTACAGCGAAACATCACCGCAACCCGCATTTTTCAAGCATGGTGAATTAACTCGGGAAAAAGAGGATGCAATCTTCTCGGCAAAAACAGGAAGCGTTGTTGGACCCGTTCTTGACTACGAAGGTTACCATGTCTTCAAAGTGCTGGAAGAGAAAAAGGGAAATGACACGTACGTGAAAGCGCGACACATCCTCTTGAACGCAGCGACACCTGAACAAGAAGCAGCAGCAAAGAAACTTGCCGGTGAACTTATTGCAAGAGCAAGGAACGGCGAAGATTTTGCATCGCTCGCACGGCGGTACTCGACCGAACCCGGTGCCTCGTCGTCCGGAGGAGATCTCGGATGGTTCGGCAAAGGGAGGATGGTGAAAGAATTTGAAACTGCTGCCATGAGCGGACGTCCCGGACAGGTCGTCGGTCCCGTCAAAACGCAATTCGGAATTCATGTGATCAAAGTTGAGGGGCGCGATAGCCGCGAATTGAAAGTTGCGACCATCACCATACCACTGAAAGCAAGCACACGCTCACGCGACGAGGCTTTCCAGCGCGCTCAAGATTTTGCCTATGTTGCCAAAAAAGGAAATTTCGAGAACGAAGCGCAATCACTCGGACTGCACGTTCAAGAAACACCCGATTTCCAAAAAGGGACAATGGTACCGGGCCTCGGTTTTTTTGAGTCGGTAAATAAATTTGCTTTTAAGAATGATGTGGGCGATATCAGCGATGCTTATCAGGCGAACAACGGGTATGCGATCGTAAAAATTGTCGATGTGAAGAAGGAAGGTGTGCGTCCATTTGATGAGGTGAAGGAATCGCTGAAGCCCCGCGTTATCCGGAAAAAGAAAATTGAACAGATCAAACCGACGGTACTGGAAAAATACTCTTCACTCGGAGAGCAAGGGGATATCAATGCACTTACCGCCGATCCGAATGTCTCCGTGCAAACCACCGGAGAATTCTCCGTCGGTGGATTCATTCCTACCATCGGACGTGAATATGCCGTGGCGGGCGTTGCAAAAACAGGTGAAATAGGAAAAGTACTTCCGCCTGTCGAAGGTCAGCGCGGATATTACATTGTAAAGATACTGGATCGGTCAACCGTTGATACGGCAGCATTCAATCTCCAGAAATCGATGCTTTCAACTCAGATGCTGCAGGAAAAGAAGCAGCGCGTGTTAACACAATGGCTTGAGAAGTTGAAGGAATCTGCTGATATTGAAGATAACAGAGAACTCTTTTTCCGATAAACAAGTTCAAGTGAGTAGAATGAAGAAGATTCTTCTACTTGTAATGGTACTGTGGTGCTCTCTTTCCGCACAAGGGTGGGATGCGAGTATCACTCTGAAGGGAACCTTCACCACCAGTACCCGATTCCTGTACGATATAGATCGCGAAATATTCTCAGGCGAGCACGTCCTCGAATCGAACTACGGTTTTTGTGCAGATCTTCGGTGGAATATGCTCTGGGAACGGTTTTATTTCGGGATCGGTGTGGAAAGGATTCGGGCAACGGAAATTTCGTACTTTGTGTACACGCATTTGAATGATCTGCGCGTGCCGACTGAAGAAGGTTTTGAATTGTCCGCCATTGAGCTGAGCGGATATTATATTGTTCCGATCAGTTCCGAAAATGTGCGGTTTTATATCGGTGGCGGATTCGGACTGT
>JACPGG010000168.1 GCA_016182545.1 Ignavibacteriales bacterium | reverse complement strand
CGATGAGGACATTCTCGCCGATGTTTGCGCCGTCGATAACCGCTCCATGACCGATGTGTGCATTCTTCTTTAGTGTTAGCGACTTTCCCGGAAAGACATGAATGACGCATGTCTCCTGAATGTTGCAGCCATCTTCGATCACGATCCCTCCCCAGTCGCCGCGAATGACCGCAGACGGACCGACGTACACATCTTTGCCAATGATGACATTGCCTATGATAGTCGCCTGCGGATGGATGAATGCCGATTTGTGGATGATGGGAATAAAGCCCTTGAATGAAAATATATTTTTATTTTTCATTTGAAGATTTCAAGATTTAGAGATTGTAAGATTGCAACGATAAATGATCCTACATCCTTTCAATGATTGTCGCCATTCCCTGTCCAACACCGATACACATCGTGCAAAGCGCATATTGTTTTTTCTGCTCCTGTAATTCAAACATCGCCGTGCCGATCAATCGCGCACCGGACATACCGAGCGGATGACCGAGCGCGATTGCGCCGCCATTCGGATTTACACGCGGATCATTATCAGTAAGTCCTAAACCGCGCATGGAGGCAAGACATTGAGCGGCAAACGCCTCATTCATTTCAATCACAGATATTTGATCAATCGTAAGTCCTGCCTTTTTGAGAACTGCTTGCGATGCGGGCAACGGACCGATTCCCATAATTCTCGGCTCGACGCCGACGACGGAAGACGCCACAAATCGTGCAAGCGGTTTGAGATTATATTTTTTTACTGCCTCTTCTGAAGCAAGCAACAGCGCCGCAGAGCCGTCGTTCAATCCGGATGAATTTCCTGCCGTTACAGTACCTTTGCCGTCTGTACGAAATGCGGGTCTCAGTTTTGCCAGTTTTTCGATCGTTGTATCTGTCCGTGGAAATTCATCATCACCGATAACTATCGTTTCTTTTTTTCCGGGAATTTCGATCGTAATTATTTCTTTGAAAAATCTCTGGCTTGTAATTGCCCGCGCCGATTTCTGTTGTGACCACAACGCAAACTTGTCTTGATCTTCCCGCGATATCTTGAATTGCTCGGCGACATTATCCGCGGTGCTTCCCATCGAATCGATCCCGTACATCTCTTTCATTTTCGGATTGACAAACCGCCAGCCGATGGATGTATCATAAATTTCGGGAGATCGTGAAAATGGTTCGGATGGTTTCGCCATCACGTACGGCGCACGGGACATACTCTCAACACCCCCTGCGATGTACAGATCACCATCCTCAACCCGAATCTTATTTGCCGCATTTGCAACGGCACTCATTCCGGAAGCGCAGAGACGATTCACCGTTTCGGCAGGAACCGAAACAGGAAGCCCCGCAAGCAGCGACGCCATCCGTGCAACATTCCGGTTGTCCTCTCCCGCTTGATTTGCGCATCCTAAGATCACTTCGTCGTACGATGATGTATCGATGTGAGGATATCTGTCGGAAATTTTTTTGATGACTATTGCGGCAAGATCGTCCGTTCTGATGGATGACAATGCACCGCCATATTTACCGATGGGAGTACGAACTGCATCAATGATGTAAACAGGTTTCATAATGGTTTGAAGAATTCGAACGGTTGATGGCATGAAATGCAAAAGTAATATGCCTTGCACGCAGTCGAGCCGAATTCACTTTTCAATTGAGTTTCGGATGAGTGACAATACGGACAGGGTACTTTCGGAATTTCAATCTGCAATAATGCGGAATGAGGAATTTGCACGGGCGGAGCGATACCGTACTCGTTCATTTTTTTCTTTGCCGTATCCGAAAGCCAATCGGTCGTCCAGGCGGGAGAGAATGTTGTTTTTAGTGTTACCGAATCGATGCCGTTTTCAAGTAACGTTGAACGAATGCTCTCTTCAATAACATGCATGGCAGGACAGCCGGAATATGTCGGGGTGATCGTGACGGTGACTTTTCCCTCATCAATTCCAATCTCGCGAATGATCCCCATATCAATCACAGACAGCACGGGAATTTCCGGATCGAGCACTGATGAAAGTATCTCGCGGATCGATTCGGTGGTATGTGGCTTTGTCTCTACCATTTGATGTCCGGAAACGATCGTTGAAGTATCTGCATCTCAGCCAGCAAGTGACCAAGGTGTTCCGTGTGTTGTCCTTTCCTTCCGCCCGTTTGTTGATGCATTTCTGACGAGGGAATTTGAAGCGTCGCTTTGTTCAATATCTCCGTTACAATCTTGTCCCACTCCTCTTTCATTCCCGATGAGAGTGCGGCAATACCTTCAGAGTGCAATTGCTGTTCAAGGCTATCCGATTCAAATAATTCACCTGTGTATCTCCATAATGAGTTCAGCGCCTCTTGCGTTCGTTGATGGCTTTCATCGGTACCGTCGCCGAGACGAAGGATCCATTGGCTGCTGTGCCGGAAATGATAGCGCAATTCTTTGACCGCTTTCTGTGCGATTCCCGCGAGAGGTTGGAAAGCACTTTGTTGAAGCGCATCAAAATAAAGGAGACCGAATGAATCGTATAAGAACTGGCGAACCAATGTTTGTGCAAAATCTTTGTTCGGCTGTTCAACCAGTAAAAGATTTTTATACTCCACTGCTTCACGAAAAAAGACGATGTCGTCTGCACTCCGTTTTTTCCCTTCAACTTCAGCGGCTACGGTGTACAGATTATTTGCCTGGCCGATGCAATCGAGCCCGATGTTTGCAAGAGCAATATCCTCTTCCAGCAGCGGAGCGTGCCCGCACCATTCCGAGAGACGATGACCGAGAATCAGACGATCGTCTGCAATGCGTATAAGATATTCAAATAATTGCGGGGGATTGTTCACCGTTTCTTCCAGAGTTCGTCGTCAAGAGTGTGCTTATAGAATTGAACATGGCGGTAGATCTTATCAGCAGTCGGATCAAAGAACGGTGCAACATCGTCAGGTGTTGTGGCTTTAATATGGTCGGATTTTACGACCCACATGCTTTTTGCTTTTCCTCTGCGCGCAAAAACATCGCGTGCATTTTGAATTGCCATTTCGGGATCGGCGGCACGAATGCTGCCTGCATGAGTGTGCGGCGCGTTGTCGTCTTCCTGAATGAAGACCTCCCAGAGATCACCTTGATCGTGTTCAATTTCTCCGGACATGTAGGGCGTTCCTTAATTCAAATTTCGAAAATCAGTTTCAAGTTTCAGGATTCATGTTTCAGGCAAAAAGAATCAACGCACAAAATTCAAAACATGAACCACATAATACCATTACGCTGCGGATATGTTTCTCAATCTTTGTTTTTCTTCGTACGCTCTCGCTGCTTCTCGTACCCAACTCCCGTTCTCATGAGCTGTGCGTCGCGCTCCCATCCTCTCATGATTGCAGGGACCGTTGCCGTTGATGACACGATTGAATTCTTCCCAATCGATCTCTCCTGTTTCCCAGCTCCGTATCTTCCCGTTGAACTTCAATTTAGGATCAGGTATCGTCAATCCCCATTCAAGTGCCTGTTCGACCGTCATATCGATGAAACGCTGACGAAGTTCGTCATTACTTTTTAATTTAATTTTCCACTTCATCATTTCCGCACTATTGGGGGAATTGGTATCATGTGGACCGAACATCATCAGCGTGGGCCACCAGAACCGGTTCAGCGATTCCTGCACCATCTCCTTCCCCTTTAGTCCCGATGCGATAAGTGTTGCAATGATCTCCATTCCCTGCTTCTTGTGAAAATTTTCCTCTTTGCAAATTCGAAGCAGTGCACGCGAATAAGGACCGTACGAGCATTTTGCCATCGTCGTTTGATTGATGATCGCTGCGCCGTCCACCAGCCAGCCGATCATACCCATGTCTGCCCAGGTCAGCGTAGGATAATTAAAAATAGAAGAGTACTTCGCCTTGCCTTGAAGAAGTTGGTCATACATTTCTTCGCGGGAGATACCGAGTGTTTCTGCAGAGCTGTAAAGATAATGTCCGTGCCCTGCTTCGTCCTGTACTTTTGCGAGCAGCGCGAGTTTGCGGCGTAAGGTCGGGGCGCGGGTGATCCAATTCCCTTCGGGCAGCATCCCGATGATCTCGGAATGTGCGTGCTGTGAGATGAGACGCATCAACTGCTTGCGATACTTCTCCGGCATCCAATCTTTCGGTTCGATCGTTTCGCCGTTCGCGATGCGTCGATTAAATTGCTCTTCGAGATTAGCGATGTTTTCGCTCATTGTTCTCTTTTCAGATGTCAGACACCTTCCGCCGGAGACGGACTAGTTTCGGCGTCAGACATCTTTCCTATTAATTTCAGAATTGTTTGTCCTGATTCGATTAGGAGAATATACGAAAGGCGAGCTGGGTTTTCAACTTTTGAATTTCTTGATAATCAGGCGGGAAATGTCATTGAGTTTGTCTCCGGAATGAACGTCAAACCATTTAATCCGGCTTTCTTTCCTGAACCACGTCATCTGTCGTTTCGCAAACCGACGGGTATTCTGCTTCATCAATTCGATCATCCGGTCATGGGATATTTCATTTCGGAGGAATTGAAATGCCTCTTTGTATCCTACGGTCTGCAATGACTGGAACCGGTCATCATATCCCATTGATTGCAATCGTTGTACCTCATCCACAAAACCGTTTGATATCATCTGATCAACGCGATCATTAATTCGTTTATAAAGTGCCGGACGTTCCCAATTCAATCCCACCCATGTGGCATTGTACAACTCATCCTTTTTGTGGTTCGCATGAAATTGCGAAATCGGAATACCTGTTTCATAGAATACTTCGAGTGCACGAATCACACGGCGGTACTTCGTCGCATCCATTGTTTTGGCAGATGCCGGATCGATTTTCATCAACTCTCGATGCAAAGATTCCTTCCCTTCTCTCTCCATTCTCGTCTCAAACTCGGCACGAATAGTACCTGAAAATTCCGGCTGTTCAAAGAATCCGTCGATCACTGCTTGAACGTACAGACCGGTTCCTCCGCAAACGATAGGAAGTTTTTCCCTTCCGAGAATCTCGGAAATTAATTTTCGACCTAATACTTGAAAATCACCCGCATTGAATGTTTGATCCGGTTCGCGAATATCAATACAGTGATGCGCTACTTCAGCCATTTCCGATTTCGTCGGCTTTGCCGTACCAATATCGAGATGCTTATAGACCTGGCGTGAATCAGCGGAGATTATTTCTGAAGGAATATGCCGCGATATTTCCAACGCAAG
This sequence comes from Ignavibacteriales bacterium, assembly GCA_016182545.1. Lineage (GTDB taxonomy): Bacteria > Bacteroidota > Ignavibacteria > UBA10030 > UBA8401 > SpSt-333. The sequence continues at coordinate 1,807 of JACPGG010000168.1, read as the reverse complement.
CGAGGTTTTGCCGGAAGCAGTTGGACCAACGATGACAAGTATGTGAGGCAGCGACGGCACTTAGTTCCAGGCATTTTTACCAATCAACGGCACAAACTTGAAACCTTCAACAATTTCCTTCAACAGCGAATCCTTCACTCTCGTCCCGATGACCAATTGCTGCGAATCGCGGTCGCCGACCGGAATGACAATTCTTCCGCCATCTGCTAACTGATTGACAAGCGGTTCCGGAATTGACGGCGCACCGGCTGTGACGATGATACCATCGTACGGCGCGTGCTCGCTCCATCCGATGGAACCATCTCCCCCCTTTGAAGCGATCGTGAGATGTTGTGCATCGAACATTTTCCGCGCATTGATCAACAGGCTCAAATGCCGCTCAATGGTAAACACTCTGCAGCCGATGGAAGCGAGCACTGCCGCCTGGTATCCGGATCCTGTTCCTAATTCCAGTACTTTCATTCCTTTCACAGGCTTCAATGCCTGCGTCATGAATGCGACGGTATACGGCTGGGAGATCGTCTGTTCACTTCCGATCGGTAGCGCATTGTCTTCGTACGCGCGGTTGATGAACATTGGGTCGACAAACAGATGGCGTTCAATTTTTCCCATCGCGGTCAAGACGTTCTGGTCCGTGATCCCTTTTTCTTTTAAGATCTCGATCAGTTCTTTCCGTTCAGTGTCGAATCGTCCCATATCAATATTCTTTGAAGAGTACTTTGACGAAATTGATCGTCGTCCGCATGTGTGTCATGTGGCTTTTTTCTCCCGCGTACACCGTTTCGATCGGCATCGAACCGAATGAGAATTTTTGTTTTGCCGCCCGGAGAATAAATTCCGTTTCCGCTTCGAATCCTGTCGTCTGTAGTTTCACCTGTTCCAGCACTCGCCGCGTGATAAAACGGAATCCCGATTGACTGTCGGAGACAGTGGCACCTGTCCGTAGACTCACCAAAAACGTGGTGATTGTGTTCGACAGGATTCTATGAAACGGCATCCCTTTTTTATTGTGGAGCCGACTTCCGATGATGACATCGTGTTTCCGTAATTCGTACAACGTTACAAACCGCGGAATATCTTCCGGTTGATGTTGAAGATCGGCATCCATTGTGATCACTGCATCACAGCCGTTGTGCACTGCTGCATCGAAACCTGATTGGAGCGCAGCCCCTTTTCCTTTGTTCGTTCCGTGCGAGATGATTCGAACGCCGAATGTCCGTGCTACCGTTTCCGTCGTGTCGCGTGACCCGTCGTTCACGACAACAATATTCTCTGGGGGAACAAATCGGATCGTTCGTTCGAGCAGGGATGGCAATGTATCTGTGGCGTTGTAAGCCGGAATTACGACGAAGAGATTCATTACTGCGGACGAATCGCCTCCTTCACATTCTTGATGGAGCGCTGCATGGAAAGGACGAGGCGTTCTCGTAATTCTTTTCGTAGATCCTGTACAGAAATTTTATACTTCAATTCTCCGTTATCGGCTATGGAAATTGCGCCGGTCTCTTCCGAAACAATGACGGCAACGGCATCGGTCTGTTCGGTAATTCCCAATCCCGCGCGGTGCCGCGTACCCAATGCCATATCGCCCAGGCGGTTCGTTGCGGACAATGGAAGTGTGCAGCGAGCCGCCTCCACGATTCTATCATTCACAATGATCGCACCATCGTGCAGCGGCGACCTTGGATTAAAGATCGACAATAAGAGCGACCTGCTGATGAGCGCGCCGAGTGCAATGCCGGTTTCGATGAATGATTTCATTCCGGTACCGCGGGCAACAATGATGAGCGCCCCTTGTTTTTTTTTG
>JACPGG010000167.1 GCA_016182545.1 Ignavibacteriales bacterium | reverse complement strand
CAACCATGCAGCACGGCATCGGCGGAATTCCGAATGCTGTATTGACGGAACTCGAAGGGAAACGGGATCTCGGCATTCATACGGAAATGGTCTCAGACGGCGTCTTGAAAGCGATTGAAAAAGGGATCGTAACAAATGCGGCGAAGACATTCCATCCGAAGAAAGCGGTGGCAACATTTACTCTCGGAACGAAACGGCTGTACGAATTTGTGAATGACAATCCGATGTTCGAATTTCTGCCGTCGAACTATACGAACAATCCATTTCTCATCGCACAGAATGAAAAGATGGTCTCCATTAATTCAGCGATCGAGATCGACATCACGGGTCAAGTCTGCGCCGATTCGGTCGGTCCCACGATCTACAGCGGATTCGGCGGGCAACTCGATTTCGTCCGTGGTTCCAACGCATCGAAAGGTGGAAAGGCAATCATAGCCCTTCCGTCAACGGCAAAGAACGGCACACTCTCGCGCATCACGCCGTTCCTGAAACATGGCGCCGGTGTCGTCACCACACGCGGCGATGTGCGCTACGTTGTGACTGAATTCGGCGTTGCATCGCTCTTCGGTAAAAATCTTCGTCAACGCGCCGATGCGTTGATCAATATCGCTCATCCGTCATTTCGCGAAGAACTAGAGCGTGAAGCCCGGCTGCGGTACGGAGGGAAATAAGTGGCGAAGGAAATGAAAATATCGTCGATGGATATCGAATCACTGCTTACTGATCAGAAATCTCTCAGCGCGCTGTCGTTAGAAGTAGAGCGTGTGCTCCGGTTTTATGAAGAGCATCCGAACTACCCCTTAGATATAGCGAAACTCCGTGCGAAAGTAATGGAAGTGTATGCAACAGTGAATAAATCCATTACCGATCTTCAGAAGTTGCAGACGGATGATGATGTTAAAAAATGAAGGGAGGGTAGCTGTATGATCTCGATAAAGAAAATACTTGTTACAACCGATCTGTCGAAAGAATCCCGCTCTGCTCTGGAATATGCTGTTTGGATAGCATCGAATGAGAGAGCATTGATCACGCTTTTATACTGTGTTGACAATCTTCCCTCGGTCGCATATCACACGGTCGATCTGACATTTGATAAATTCCGCGAGGAATTGTTAAAGCAGGAACAGAAACGACTCAATGAATACGCTACCACGTTATTGCATGAGCATCATAATAAAGTGAAGGTCATCATGCTGGAAGGGAATGCATCTCAAACGATCATCTCGTACGCAAAAGAAAACAATTTCGATATGATCGTAATGAATACTCACGGACGGACCGGTATTCAGCACGCTGTTTTAGGCAGCATCGCTGAAAAAGTTGTTCGCCATGCCCCATGTCCGGTGCTGACTATTCGCTCAACAATTGCTGAAAAAGTACAAACAAGGTCAAAAGTCAAAAGATCCTCTTTATAATAACGTTTCATTCTCCTCCTGATCCCTCGTCTGTTTCTGGTGACAAGGGATTTTTATTTCATGAATATGTTAAAAATCACTGAATATGAATCATTATTTGTGTTGTTTGAACCTTCAATTAGTGAGCTTTTATTGTTTTTAGGGTGATAAAGAATTATATTTCCACTTAATCTTGAATGATGGTTGCCGAAAACATTAAAAATATTAGGGAAACTGTAGAGAAGACGTGTTTTCGGATTGGGAGAGACCCGCAATCGGTTGAATTAATTGCGGTTAGTAAAACCTTCGGCAGCGATAAAATTCTTGAGGCACATAACGCAGGGCAAGCCGATTTTGGCGAGAATTATGTGCAGGAACAGAATGGATTCATCTTATCCACTCGGTTGACAGTGAAGGTCTGGCACAAGAGATAGATAAGCGTGCCAAACGAAACAACAGAACGATCGATGTGTTGATCGAAGTGAATACATCAGAAGAAGCGACAAAGTTCGGTGTGAAACCTGATCGTGCGGACGACCTGATCAAAAAAGTGAGCGAGTTTGGGAATATCAAACTGAGAGGATTGATGACGATCGGTCCTTTTACCGATAACAAAAACGAGTCCCGTTCGGCATTTAAAGTTTTGAAGGATATTTTCGACAGGGCAAACAGTGAGCATATTCTCCGTCACCCGATGACGGTTCTTTCCATGGGTATGACTCATGATTATGAAACAGCGATCGAAGAGGGGGCAACGATGATTCGCATTGGCACCGCAATATTTGGATCACGAACACAACAATAGGAGGAAGTATGAAGATCACTCCGCTGGATATCAAGAAACAGGAATTCAAAAAAGTGCTGAGGGGATACGACCCGATCGAGGTCGACGCTTTTCTTGATACGCTGTCGAATGAATTTTCCGACATGCTCAAACAATCCAAAGAGATACGGGAGCAGTTCATTGAAATGGAAGTACAGTTGCGCGACTTCAAGCAAAAAGAACGCGACCTCCAGCAGATACTTATGCAGGCGCAGGAAACGAGCGCCCGTTCTGTCGACAACGCCCGCAAGGAAGGTGAATTGATCATTCAGGAAGCGGAACTCAAAGCAAGCCAGATCATCGATCATGCAAGAATGGATGTGATGAAAGCGAAAGAGGAACTTTCAAACCTCAAAGCGAAAAAGGAAGTACTCGTCAGCCGTTTGAAGGTCCTTCTGAATTCGGAATTGGAAATGATCAAAGCGCTGGAGGCGGACGACGACATGCACGTG
>JACPGG010000165.1 GCA_016182545.1 Ignavibacteriales bacterium | reverse complement strand
CCTTCCACTGAGTTGCCTTTAGCATAACTCTTCCGTACGATTGCATGTAGTGACTCAGCAATCCGATTACTATTAGCAATCGGATTGCTCTCTCTTCCATCACACATACCGGAGGTACTCATGAACATCATATCATCTGCGTTTCAGGATGGCAAATCGATTCCCACACAGTACGCTTATCATGGTGTTGACGGCGGAAAGAATATTTCTCTCCCCTTCACATGGAGTGCTGTGCCGGGAAATGCAAAATCGCTCGCACTCTCCATCGTCGATCCGCATCCCGTTGCAAAGTACTGGGTGCATTGGTTCGTCATCAATATTCCGACAGATACAACAGGGCTTGCTGAAGGTGCGTCAGGAAAATCGATGCCGCAAGGGGCAAAGGAACTGCTCAACACGTACGGCACACTGGGCTACGGCGGACCGGAGCCGCCGAAAGGTTCCGGCGCACACCCGTATGTTTGCACACTCTTTGCATTAAATGTTGAGAGGATAGACTTAAAGGAAAAAACTTCGCTCGCAGAATTCGACGCAGCACTGTTGGGAAAGATCATTGCAACGGCAAAGGTCACAGGGATGTACGAACGGTAAAGACTATGGCAATCCGATTGCTTTTTGGAGCAATCGGATTGCCTTGGTATAATTAGGATACGGCAGATTTAAAGTGTAGTATGATGGTAACGAAAGGGACCATCATGGACAATAGTTCAACATACATCATCGCGGGAAATCTCACCACCGCATACTTCACGGTCAACAGCACAGCGATTCGTGGAGAGATCAACAACAGCGGAAACAGGCAGCCGGTGCCGCCGGAAGCAATCGGGGCGATCTTTCAGCAGTTTGTAACGCTTGTGGATCTGGAAAATAAAGTGCCGGCGTAACTTCAATCTCGGTATTTGATGTCGTGCAGAGTGCAGAAGGCCAATTCAAATCTTCCCACCCGCCGCTTTCAACGTATTCACCATCAGCATCGCAATTGTCATCGGTCCGACACCGCCGGGAACGGGGGTGATCGCCGATGCGATCTCTTTCACATGCTCAAAGTCAACATCGCCGACAAGGCGCGTGCCGGTTTTGCTTGAGGGATCGTCAATGCGATTGATGCCGACATCGATCACCACAACACCGGGCTTCAGCATTTCTTTTGTAATTGCATTCGGTTTGCCGACGGCTGCAATGAGAATATCAGCCTGCTTCGTGTAGTACGACAGATCTTTTGCGGCTGTGTGTGCAATCGTCACGATCGCATTCGCCCATTCTTTTTTTTGCACCAGCATGTTCGCCACCGGTTTTCCCACGATGTTGCTTCGTCCGATCACAACCACGTGTTTGCCTGATGGATTAATATTATATCGTTTCAATAATTCAACGATGCCGTACGGCGTTGCGGAATAAAATGTGTCGATCCCGATCATCATCTTACCGATATTGACCGGGTGGAACCCGTCCACATCTTTTGCAGGAGAGATCGCTTCAATTACTTTCTGCTCGTCAATGTGCTTCGGCAACGGAAGTTGCACAAGGAGCCCATGGATCTTCGGATCATTGTTGAATCGATTGACCATCGCGAGCAGGTCGGATTCTGATATCGTCGCCAGAACACGTTCGGTAGCCGAATAAAATCCGAGTTCTTCGCACGCTTTCCCTTTGCTCTTCACGTACGACTGCGATGCAGGATTGTCGCCGACGAGAATGAATGCGAGCCCGGGAATGATTCCCTTCTCCCGCTTCAGTTTCTCCGCAGCAAGTTTAACTTCGTTCTTGATTTCCTGCGAGATCTTTTTACCGTCAATGATCATACATGTATTTTCACGCAAAGGCGCTAAGTTTAATAAGACAACGAAGAAGTGTAACGATTCATAAGTTATTTACAACACGTTTGATTCCATCTTTAATCAACGCAGAACCGAAGTTGATTAATAAACCCAACTTTTTATCCGACAAACTAAGATACGTCAACAATTGCTTCTTGTGAACCGGAAGAAGTTGCTCGACAGATTTTAATTCCACAATTACCTTATCTTCAACAAGAATATCTAGTCGAAACGTCGACGAGAATTTTTTTCCTTCAAATATGATGGGTAACTCAATTTGAGTCTTAACGTCCAAACCACGCTCGCGTATTTTAAAAACGTATAATTCTTGATATACGGACTCCAGTAAGCCTGGACCTAAACTCGAATGGAGTTCATATGCAACATCAACGAGAATGGCTGAAATTTCATTTTCATCCATTTTGTCTTTGCACCTTTGCGTCTTTGCGTGAACGTTTTCCTAAAATTTCGGAAAGATCAATTGCTCAAACCGCACACACTTACCGGTTTCAATCTCCACTTCGGCAATGACGCCGCAGAAACGGACTTCATTCGTTGCCGTTTCATATTTGTGCGGCGTTTGTGTGAGAAATCTTTTTAACGCAAGGTCTTTTTTCATCCCAAGTACCGAATCATACGGTCCCGTCATCCCCACATCAGTGATGAATCCTGTCGAGCGCGGAAGAATTCTTGCATCGGCTGTCGGCGTATGCGTATGAGTACCGACAAGTACACTCGCCCGTCCGTCCACGTACCATCCCATCGCCATTTTCTCTGCCGTTGCTTCGGCATGGAAATCGATAAATGAAATTTTCGTCTGTTCGTTCACTTTCGACAGTGCCCAATCGATGGAGCGGAACGGATCGTCGATCGGCTGCATGTAGGTCCGCCCCTGCAGATTGATCACACCTGCTTTCACTCCGCTCTTTAGTTCGTAGATCGTGTATCCATATCCCGCAACATCTTTCGGAAAATTCAACGGACGGATCAAATGTTTGAATGATGAATAGACCTTCTTCATATCCCAACGATCGAATGTGTGGTTGCCGCCGGTGATGACATGCACGCCGAGGTCGAACAGATGTTTCACTTGACCTTCTTCTATTCCTTTGCCGTCGGCAACATTCTCGCCGTTTGCGATACAGAGATCGATCTTGTGTTTTTCAAGAAGTCCTTTCAGCATCGTTGTGACCAGGTCGAGCCCCGGTTTGCCGATGATGTCGCCGACGAAAAGTATATTGATCGTTGATGCCATAGTCAGTACGGATAGTTGATTTTAAAAAGATACGCTGCCGATTGATTATACCCAAATTGACGAACGGGAACAAACGTTCCGGGGTATTTCTTTTCAACAGTCGTCATGTACCGATAGACTGTTCCGGCGATGTTATCAAGTATGATATGTGTCGTACCCGGGCGCTGTAACTGCTGCAGCAACGTATCCGGATCGGGGGACGGTACATTGTAAATGCCCTGGAACATTTTTCCTCTGCCGTAGATGAACGATACAGAGGGCTTTCGACACGCAACCAATGATTGTGACTCCAGACTATCGGCACACCATTGGCTCAACCGGAGATAATTTGCCCACTCATCGGGGTATCCGGCAAATGCATCTCCGCTCAGATTCTTTTGCAAAGTCGGAAGGTTTGTGCTCGCAGCATTCATCGTGGTGATAATATTCAACCCCAACAATCCTGCGACCAGTACCACAAATATCATTCGCAGCAGCGGAGTATCAGATGTTCTCATGAGATCATACACGCCGTACAATATTATGATGAGAAAGAACGGAGTGAAGATCATGATGTAGCGTGTTTGACCCCACGACGTGTGCAGCGCAATGAACGTTGCAAGACTGACGACAACTGCATACAACGCCATCACAAGCAATGATCTCTCTTTATTCTTGATCATCCGTACGACACCAAAGAGGATCGCAGCTGCAATAATGATGGTAACAACGAGATCGGGTTGTGAATTCTCTCCTCGGAGTCCGAGAATTTCCATGAATCGTGACGATAAAAAGATCTGCGCGTTGCCGAAGAACCTGTCGACAAACCCCGAGATGGTTTCCTGTCCGGAATTCGGATCGTACGGATTTTTCAGAAGGATCATCTTGCTCTGTCCGCCGTACTGGCTGCCGGCAAGATCTCCCCACAACATTCGCTTCAACAGTTCCGTGATTCCCCAGAACAACGCATACGATCCGACAACAACCACCGCATTCTTATATTTCCTGTAGAACAAAAAATAGAGAACAACGGCACCGACGGCGGCAACGGCAATATTTTTCGTGAGCGAAAGCAGTATCAATGCCAATCCGACCGAAAGCCACCCCTTGATATTTTTCCGGGGCTGTTCCGTTTCTACCGATTCTTTGCCGAGTTGATTCAGGAAGACAAAGAAAAAGAGCGATTGCAGCATCATATAAAACGATTCGGTGAACGTGAGACTGGCATACGAAAGGATCGTCGTGTTCAATGCAGTGATAATGAAGGCGGGAACGAAAACGACATTCGGGACTTTCCCCCGAAAACTTCTGTATAAAAAATATAATCCCGCAGCATAAAAGAGTATCGAAAGACTTTTCAGCAGCAACACGTTGATCCCGAAGATGGCGATCGGCAATGCTAAGAACATCACATAGAGTGCGGCACTCGAAGTAAAATAATAACCGAAGAAATTCTGCGCATAATAATATCCGCTCTCTATATAGAGTCCGTTGTCGGTCTCCAGTATGCGTGCATTGAAGATCAGCATCGCAAACAGGACTCCGATGCCGATGGTCCAATACATCAACGGAACGGAAATGCCCGAAAGCCATTGCTCTGTTTTCGCAAATGGTTGTGAGGAAGTGCGGGATTGTGCTTTCGGTTGTTTGGATTGCTTTTTGTCTGCCATGAGAGCCGGTTTCTCTATTTCTTCACTTTTTCCCGAACGGTCAATGCGGAATACAACTGACTGAGAATGTCTTCAAGATTGTGTTGGTATGACCACGACGGATAATGCTTCTGAAATTTCCGGACATCGCTGATGTACCAGATATGGTCGCCGATGCGGTTGTCATCCGTGTAGGTCGCGTTCATTTTCTTTCCGGTGATCGCCTCGCACATCCGGATCGCTTCTTTCATCGAGCAATTGGAGAACCTGCTTCCACCCGCATTGTACACTTCACCTTGCCTCGGATTCTGATAAAAATGCCAGAGCATATTGACCAGATCTCGGCTGTGAATATTGTCGCGCACTTGTTTTCCTTTGTAACCAAAAACGGTGTACGGAGCGCCCGTCACAGCACATTTCATCAGGTATGCAAGAAATCCGTGCAATGCCGTGCCGGAATGTCCCGGTCCGGTCAGGCATCCGCCGCGAAAAACACCGGTGTAAAAACCCAAGTACTTTCCGTATTCCTGCACCATCACATCGGCAGCGGTCTTTGAAACGCCGAAGAGTGAATGCTTCGTATTGTCGATGCTCATCGTTTCATCGATGCCGTGCACTGCAAATGGATGGGAACGGTCGACCTCCCAACGCTCTTCCATTTCAACAAGAGGCAGATAATTTGGCGTGTCGCCGTACACTTTATTCGTGGATGTAAAGATGAAGACCGCTTTCGGAGCGAACTGACGCATCGCTTCCAGCATCACCAGCGTGCCGTTGGCGTTCACGGTAAAATCCTTGATCGGATCTTTCGCCGCCCAATCGTGCGACGGCTGCGCTGCAGTATGGATGATCAGTTTGATGTCGCTGCTGTACTCACGGAAGAGATTGTTCACCGCATTCTGATCGCGGATGTCGATCGAATAATGTTTGTACGTCGGGATCTCAACTTCCAGTTGTTTTCGCTGCCATTCGGTGGAGGCTTCGGCTCCGAAGAATTCCATCCGCATATTGTTATCGATCCCGACAACGTTGAAACCTTTTTCGGTAAAGAAACGGACCGATTCTGCACCGATGAGCCCTGCCGAGCCCGAAATGATTGCTATATTCATAACGATTTCTTTTTAATAGAATTTGATTTTTCTCAGTGAAACGAAACACATTCTCAGCATGATCCAGCCGTTACGGAAACGGTTGGTCATCTTCGTCTCGCCGTATGTCCTGTCCATGTAGTGAACCGGCAAGTCAACGATCTTCAGATGCCGTTTTGCGGCGCCGAAGATCAATTCGTAATCTCCCCAACGATCCTGAATGCCCCATGAACCCCGTAGTTTTTTTATCTTCTCGTAATCCTTCCTCCACAACACTTTCGTTCCACACAGCGTGTCTTTGATCGTCGTATCGAGAATGTACGAAAAGAGTGTGGAGAAAAATTTATTTCCGAGCATATTGATCGGCTTCATCGCATCCTTGTGCATCGGGTAAACCAGACGCGACCCGTTGATGAATTCGCCGTAATTTCTCGTGATCGCTTCATAAAAGTACGGCAACTCTTCGGGAATCACGGTCAAGTCCGCGTCGAGGATCATCAGGATATCCCCTTTGGCATGATCGAAACAGGTCCAGACATTTTCCGCTTTGCAAATTCCGGGACTGTCCACCACTTTGATCTTTCTCTTCTTGTACTTTTTGATCATCTCCAGCACTTTCTCTTTTGTACCGTCGGTCGATTTATCGTCGCCGAAGATGATCTCGGTCCCTTTTCCCATTTCGGGGATCCGTTTCACTGCATCCTCAACATTTCCTGCTTCATTCTTGCACGGCACAACGACTGTTACGGAATATTCCTTCTCTTTCATGTCGAGCAAACGTGCAACCGTCAATCGCGTCATCGTCAATTGGCGGAACAACGGGAGGCGAGCGATAAACCTGTTCAGAAAATATGACAGGAGGGGAACATAGAAGGGAAATATCACGACCTTCTTGGTATGCACCGGTTCGTAATGAGAGAGCCGCAGCATGTTGTTGATATCGTTGAGCGACAACCAATTATGGAGGCGCTGCGGAATTTTCAGATGCAATGCTTCCGCCAATTGAACGAACGGATGCCAGAGGAAGTTGTAATGCATCAGGATGAAGCGCGTTGCATGATCGGCATTCCGTTTTATTCCGTCCAGCACCGCTTTCAGATCGACGATATCTTCGACCGATGAAATGATGATGTAATCGAAAATTCCTTTCACCTCCGGCTGTTCGGGCGACTGGTGATGGAATTCCATATTGGAGTAGGTCGTTCTCGCCAGTGCGATCTGCTGATCGCTGTCATCAACTCCGACTCCGACCGATGGTTTAAGTTCATTCAACAAAAATCCGGTACTGCAACGAATGTGGAGAACTTTGGATCCTTCGGGAACGATAAAACGGAGCGACTTCAACACTTCGGAATAATAGTACGGGTTGCGCTTGATCCATCCTTCGCGCTGCTGCGCGATCGAATTATTCTTTTCCCGTATTGAACGACGGATATCTTCGAATTGAGGTGATGGAATCATTGTACGATACTTTTCATGAGTACATAAAATGTGATGCTAATGTAGCAAACAATCTCTCTTGACTCAAGGACGCTTGTCCATAACCGGCATTGTCGCTTTTAAAAAATTGTCGTTGCGAGGAATCCCGCGGAGCGGGATGCCGAAGCACTCTCCAACGATTGCGGGGATTGCTTCGGCAAAGAACGCCTCGCAATGACACAATAACTTAGGTTTTCGTAAAACTTCAATCCAATGTTTATCCACTATGACTTTTGTGCTGAGATCACAAGCGACCCTGCGATCTCTTTTACCAAGGGAAGACTTTCCAACACTTTGCCGATGCCGGATACAACCGGGATCATCGGTTCGGGCACCAACGGATGAAGAAAATCGTACGGGAAGACGATGATGTTTGTGAATTGCATCTTTTTCAGCAGCGATTTCATCTGCCATCGTGTGAATGCCCGTTCATCAGGCGAATCGCCGAGCAACTTCTTGATGAACGGAATATTTTTTTGCACTGCGATCTGCGGGTTCATCATATTCGGCTCCGCGAAGACCATCCGCCCGCCGGGACGAAGCACTCTGTAAATCTCCTTCAATGCAACATCGGGATCAAGATGGTGGAGGATCGAGCTTCCCGCCACGACATCAAACGACGATTCGGGAAACGGAAGACGTTCCGCATCTCCGATCAAATATGTGATCGGTACGGTTGTTTCCTTTTTTGCCTGTTCGATCAGTTCGGGAGAAATATCCATCGATGTCACGGTCGCACCGGTCTCCGCAAAATATCTGCTGAAGATCCCGGTCCCGCAGCCGATGTCCAAGACAGATCTTCCGGCACCGATTCCTCCGTATGTGATTATCAATTGCGAGCGCCGCTTCGCCCGCACTTTTCCCGACGGCGAACCCCAACCCCAGATATCTGCGGCGTGTTCAGCGATTGCGGCGCCATGCTTGATTTCATTTTCTTTCCGAGATGACATAGTTTATGAGCGGGAAATAGAATAACGATACAAATTCAACAATCGTGATTGACGGGTATATCGGTGCTGTCGTTGAGAAGAGATCTTCGAAAACTGACTGGAGTATTTCTTTTGATGCTGAATTGTACAAACACCTTTCTATGACCGTGCGTGGTCAATATACGAAAGAGTGTCTAGGCGTGCAAGGAACGCATGTTTTTGGCGGGAATCTTTCTATGGATGCCCGATAAAAGTTTCGCCCTTTGAATCCCGCTCGAGCGGAATCCTAAAAGCGGAACATTCGGGCATGGCTATTAAATTGAAATTGAGACTCGACCGAAGGGTTGGAACCGCGATCACCTGCGGATCATCATCCGTTTGCCAAAGATTTCATCAATGACGGCATAGAGTGCAAATATAAACAGACCGATAAACAGTATTTTAGCGAAAGACGTTTTCATGATTCCGTCGATCGGGCGAGTATATTCCTGAACAAATGATGCGATCCGGCTGAACGCGGCATTATAACCATCTGAAAAAGTATTGAACGCAGTACTTAATTGATTTGCGGTTGCGGATGATGAGGGGGATGAGGAGACGAGCACAATGGCGATCAACGTCAGTACCACCCCCATTGCAAATACATTTGACGAATTCTTCACGAGGCGGAACCAGAATGACTCGTTCTGCTGCGGCATAATTTCATTCATGATCTCGGCAGTGAATTTTTTCGACGGTGAGAATCGTTCACTATGGACGACAGTCCTCATGGCGCCGAGCATCTCGATTTCTTTTCGAAGGTTCTTCGAGCGGGCGATCATGCTTTCCACTTCACGGTAGCGCGACTGTTCGAGCGTTCCGTCGACATATTCCATTAATTCTTGTATCGTGGGGTCATTCATATTCTCTCCAACATTTTTTCATCTGAAAAGTGCCGCAGCACTGCCGTGCGTAGTTGCGTGCGCGCGCGGAACAGTCTGTTCTTCACCGTTCCCAACGGCAATCCGGTGACTGACATAATTTCTTCGTAACTCATTTCCTGTAAAAAAAACATCGTCAGTATCGCCGAATAACCTGCATCCATCTTCTCAATTTCCTGACGAATGATTGCGGAAAATTCTTTTTGATCAAATTCAACATCAGGTTCGTCGTCCGTTGACGGGATTTCAAGCGAGAGACGATCGTCACTCTCATCCTGAATAGAAATGAAGGTCGTATCCCCTTTTTTACCGAGCGCGGTTGAACAGACGTTGAATACTATTCGATAGAACCAGGTCGAGAAACTCGACTTCCATTCAAAACCCGGTAGCGCTTTAAATGCACGGATGAAGGCATCCTGCAGTGCCTCTTCCGCATCAAATCTGTTCTTCAGCATCCGTACAGCAAAGGTCATAGCCTTCTCTTTATGCCGGTCAATCAACTCGGCATATGCCTTCTGTTCACCGGCGAGAACGCGCCGGATGATATCCTGATCGCTGTTTTTCATTGTATGGTCTGCAGAACCTTTATTGATTTAGACCGGAATTTCGCAGAACAGGTTTCAAGAGCACATTCCCCCCTGCATGCGAAGGGGGTGGTGTTGAAAAACTGAAACCTTATAACTAAATCCCAAGTCAAAGTAAGAAAGCAAAGAACAAACAGCAAACACACATCAGGAGGCATTATGAACGAAGAAATTCTCATCCCTATTTTCTTTTTTGGAGCGACAGCAGCAATTCTATGGAAATTCTTCGACGCCAGACATAAAGAACGAATGACGATATTAGAGAAAGGGCTCGTGAGCGAGGATCTGAAACATCTTTACTCCGGCTTTACATGGAAAGCGAATCCTTTTACAGCGTTGAAGTACGGCATGCTCGCTGCATTCATCGGAGCAGGAATTCTCGTCAGTGCGTTCGTCAGCAGACTGGTGTGGGAAAATCAGGAAATGATCACGACAGGGATCATTTTTCTTGCCGGCGGTTCGGGATTGATCTCATTCTACAAGATCGCACAGAAAAAAATGGATCAGTAAAATGAAAATAAAAAATCCCCGAAGTGAGTCTTCGGGGATTTTTGTTGTACCTCGGTTAACCAAGTTAATTTTCGGGCTGAAAGTTGTGCACCTCTTCAACGATCACATCCACGATCTCACTCTCCTTCACTTTCTTCACCATGACACCTTTGCGGTACAGTATTCCGACACCCTTTCCGGCAGCAATGCCGATATCCGCGTCGCTTGCTTCACCGGGACCATTTACTACGCAGCCGAGCACCGCAACTTTCACCGGCTTCTTCACCCCTTCAAGACGCTTTTCCAGTTCAGCCATGATGCCGAACAGGTCAATTTCTAATCTGCCACATGTGGGACAAGCGATTAATTCCACGTTGCGGGTTGCGAGACCGAGTGAGCGGAGAATTTCTTTCCCGACCTCAACTTCTTTCACCGGTTCGTCCGTCAACGAAACACGGATCGTGTCGCCGATCCCTTCTGACAACAACGTACCGATACCGACAGCGGATTTGATCGTACCGACACGTGTCAATCCTGCTTCCGTGACACCAAGATGAAGCGGAATATCCGTCCGCTGCGCAACCAAACGATATGCTTCGATCATCAAACATGACGCATTGCAGATTCATACAATGCTTCTGCAGTCGGGTAGCCATATTTTTCGAGTATATCTTCTTCAAGCGATCCTGAATTGACGCCGATGCGTATCGGAATTCCTTTATCCTTTGCTGCGGTCAATACCTGACGGATGCGGTCTTTTGAACCGATGTTGCCCGGGTTGATACGAACTTTTGCAACATTCGCCTCCACCGCTTTCAGTGCGAAGATATGGTTGAAGTGAATGTCGGCAACGATCGGCAACGGGGATTGCTTGACGATCTCCGCCATCGCATCGGCTGCCTCTTTGTCGTTCACCGTCACGCGGACGATGTCGCATCCCGCTTCGTACGCTTCCACAATCTGCTTCACTGTCCCTTTGATATCGTCGGTCTTCGTCTTGGTCATCGTCTGCACGGAGATCGGGGCGCCGCCCCCTACTTTGATCCCGCCGATGTTCACCTGACGTGTATGACGACGCACTCCGACTTTGTAATTGGACGGCAGGTTGTTACCATTTTGTGCCGGTTGGATCACCGGGAGAATATTGTCCATACGCCTCGTTGTGTTAGTTTAGTTTCTTGCTTGCTTCAAAAAGAATTTTTTTCTCATCATCCGATAAACTTTGATACCCGTTCTTGCTGATCTTATCGAGGATGTCGTCGATCTCTTCCTGGTGTTTCTTTTGATCATTCTGAAAATCATTAATATCATAGATCTTCGCATCACTGACATTCTGATAGTACTCTTCCTGTTTCTTCTGCCTGCCGAATCCGGTCATCTTGGTAAAGATATTTTCATTTTCTTTCGGAGCGTAATAAGATGAACCGAATTGATACCCATCGGCGATCAAATAGAGAAACCCGACCAGTGCACCGCCGAGATGTGCGAAGTGCGCAACGCCATCCATGCTGCCGACCGAGAAGATCTCGATCGCCATGTACATCACGACAAAATATTTTGCTTTGATCGGCAGAAGGAAATAAATATAGATCGGTCTGTCCGGAAACATCATCCCGAACGCAAGCAGCACGCCGTACACTGCGCCGGAAGCGCCGACTGTCGGACCGACTGACGTAAACATCGGGGCGATAAGCAGGTTCGCCAGTCCGCCGCCGAATCCGCAAAGCAGATAATAGATGAGGAATTTCCGGGAGCCCATCACATGTTCAAGTTCCATGCCGAACATCCAGAGGGCGAGCATATTAAAAAGGATGTGCGTGAAGTTTGCATGCATGAACATATAGGTAAAGAGCTGCCAAAATCCGAATCCGTACCCGAGGGGCCAGAGTGCAAAACCTTTATAAAAGAATTGTTCAAAGTAGAATTCACCTATCCGGAAGTTTCCAAGGAAGATCATTCCCAAGAAGACAGCTGCATTGGCGATGAGTAATGTCTTGATCACCGGGGGAAAGAATTGGAACCCGCCGAAGAAATTGGGGCGATGGTAATTACTGAATCTATTATATGCCATAAGGTTTAAATGCTACAGAGTTTTTGGTAACAGAGAACCGTTCGCTTACAGCGAACGGTTCTCTGATGGAATATAACCAATCTGTGAATCTGTGGCTAATGATATTTATTTGTCATTCAGCGCAGCAACACCGGGAAGTACTTTCCCTTCAAGGAATTCAAGCGAAGCCCCGCCTCCGGTAGAAACGTGTGAAACGTGCTTTTCCAACCCCGCTTTTGCAATTGCCGAAGCAGAATCGCCACCGCCGACAACGGTTGTTGCGCCGAGTGTAGTCGCCTCAACCAGTGCTTGTGCAACGGCGTTAGTTCCCTTTGCGAAATTGGACATTTCAAAGACTCCCATCGGACCGTTCCAGACGACCGTTTTCCCCTTTTTGATCTCCTCACTGTACAGTTTGATCGTTTCGGGACCGATATCCATGCCGACTGTTCCTGCAGGAATTGCATTCACCTTCACCGTTTGTATCGGGGCATCGTTATCGAACTTCTCGGCGACAATACAGTCAACAGGAAGCAGCAGCCGGATATTTTTCGCTTTCGCTTCGTCGATCAGTTTTTTTGCGAGATCGATCTTGTCCTCTTCCAACAGTGATTTGCCGATTTCCATTCCCTGCGCTTTGTAGAATGTGAACATCATCCCGCCGCCGATCAGCAAGGCATCAACTTTTCCCATTAGATTCTGTATTACATCGATCTTGCCGGAGATCTTCGCACCGCCAAGGATCGCTACGTACGGCTTCACAGGATTTGCCGTTGCTTTGCTCAAGTACGACAGCTCTTTTTCCATCAAGAATCCTGCCACTGCGGGAAGGTAATGCGCGACTGTTTCGGTGGATGCATGTGCGCGATGAGCAGAACCGAATGCATCATTCACGTACACGTCGCCATACTGTGCCAGTTCCTTCGCCATCTTTTCGCGGTCTGCCGCTTCTTTTCCCGTCTCTTCTTTATGGAAACGGGTATTCTCCAGCATCAACACTTCGCCGTTGTTCAATGCATCAACCATTGTTTTTGTTTCTGCACCGACTGCAGCGGGTGCGAGTTTCACAGGGCGGTTGATCAATGATGAAAGACGTTCGACAACCGGTCTCATTTTATGCTTTCCTTCGATGAATGCTTTCTCATCGAACGGTTTGCCATCTTTCTCCGCTTTCTCCTTTGCCTTTTGCGTATCCTTTTTCGGATCGCCGAGGTGTGACATCAGCACGAGCGATTTCGGTTTCTGTTCAAGAACGTAGTTGATCGTCGGTAATGCCGCGCGGATACGGATATCATCCTGTATTATGCCGTTTTTCAGAGGGACATTGAAATCAACGCGCATTAATATGCGTTTCCCTTTGAGGTCGATATCTTTGATTGTTTTTTTATTCATTATCGTATGGTATTAAGTTCACACAAAGAGACAAAGGATTTTCCTTTTTTTGTGATTTCGCGCCTTTGTGGTAATAAAGAATCAGAAACAAAAGGGCTGAACTCGCGCATCGAGATCCAGCCCTTGTTCTCAATTAAAACTGTTGCTGCATGTTACTTCGAAATTACTTTGCTGCTGCCATCTTTCGTACAAGATCGACGACACGGCATGAATAACCCCATTCGTTGTCGTACCACGACACAACCTTGAAGAATCTCTTTTCGCCCTTCAGATTGTTCTGCAGTGTTGCCAGAGAATCATAGATAGACGAGCGGTCATCGTGGATGAAGTCGGTCGATACGACCTCTTCATTCGAATAGCCGAGTATACCTTTAAGGTATGTCTCCGATGCCTTCTTCATCAATCCGTCGATCTCTTCGATCGATGTATCGCGTGTCGCACGGAATGTAAGATCGATGACAGAAACATCCGCCGTCGGAATGCGGAACGACATGCCGGTCAACTTCCCTTTCGTCTGCGGAAGGACTTCGCCGACAGCTTTTGCAGCGCCGGTGGAAGAGGGAATAATATTGATCGCTGCTGCGCGTCCGCCTCTCCAATCTTTTTTGGATGGACCATCGACCGTTTTTTGTGTTGCTGTGTAGGAATGAATAGTCGTCATCAAGCCGGTTTCGATACCGATACCTTCCTTCAACAGAACATGAACAACGGGGGCAAGACAATTCGTCGTGCACGAAGCATTCGAGACGATAACGTGCTTTGCCGGATCGTATTCATTGTCGTTCACACCAATGACGAGCGTTTTGACATCTCCTTTTCCGGGAGCGGAAATGAGTACTCGTTTGGCTCCTGCAGCAAGATGCCCTTTTGCTTTTTCGGAATCGGTAAACAATCCCGTTGACTCAATAACGATATCGACGCCGAGTTCCTTCCACGGCAACTGCGAAGGATCTTTCTGCGCAAGAACGCATTTGATCTTATGACCGTTGACGACGAGAACATCGTCCGCTTCAAGTGACGGGTTGCTCTTTTCGCTGGTGACCGTTCCTTTGAAACGACCATGAATCGAATCGAACTTTGTTTGATAGGCAAAATATTCCGCATCTGTGCTAACATCGACAACTGCAACAACATCAATTTCTTCACCAAGGACGCCCTTGTCAGCCATTGCGCTGATCACCTGGCGGCCGATCCTGCCAAATCCGTTTATACCTACTTTTACTGCCATGATAATAACCTCCGGAGGTAGAAAATTCAAATAATTTTGTTGAAACGCAGATGAAAGGTACCAAGAAATGGAGAGAGAAGCAAACCTCGATGTATCGCTTGAAGTTGCAAAAAAGCCATGTTCAATGAACATGGCTTTTATCGAACAAAGAAAAGTTCGAATTTAATTTTCGATAGTAATCGATGCTTGTCCCGGAGTTATCGTGCATGTCATTGTCGGATACGATCCATCGGACAGAACATTAGTCCCGACACCTCGCAACACGACTGCTGTAGCAGTTCCGGGACGTATGATCGTGTACGTACCGTTTCCGTTCGCCGACATTTCCAGCGAAGCCAGTTTCAGCATCCCTGCCACATCCGCTGAGAGTCCAATATATGTTCGACCGCCACCGCCGAAATTAGCGGGAGTATTATAATACTGCTGCGCTCGTGTTGCTATATTCACCAGGTCTGCCGCCATCGCGTCTCGGTTAGCGGTAATGGCATTTTCATTGACAAGGACGATCGCGACGGCGATAGTAACGCCGATGATCACCATGCCGAGAATAATGAGGAGAATTTGTTGATTTCCCATATGACTCCGTTACGACGTCGATCGTCTTTTTTCTCCCCCTGATCCTTTCAAACAGTAATTTTGTTTGTGAATGTTTTCCCCATCGGCTGGCAATCTGCAAAACAGGAGTGTGAGAAACGGTGATAATTATCACTGTTCCCTTTTCAGTGGTAAGGTACAAGTTTTGTACATCAGAATGAACATATACAACCGGTGAAATTACCGTTTGCTTCTCATCCGCAAAACTCATAGTTTCGCATCAGCATTTAAAGGCGAGGATGAAAAAAATTTTCAAACAGAACCTAGAGGTCTTAATTTGGATCGTTGCACTAGCAGCACTCGCTGTGATCGATCCTGTCACGGTTCAGCAATTCTCACTCTGTCCCCTTCACAATCTCGGTTTTGAACAATGTCCCGGTTGCGGATTGGGGAGATCGGTGTCACATGCACTGCACGGAAATCTTTCGGCGTCGTTCTCCATGCACATCCTCGGCATGCCGGCATTGTTCGTCTTACTCCACCGAATTGTAACAATGTTGTTCATCCGACGTAACAATTCACAAGTTCACGATGCTGTTCACACTACTCAGGAGCCGCCATGCCAAACGTAATGCAATTATTACCTATGCTCGAACCGGAAGAGATGACATACATTCAGGGATTGATCAAGGATATGAATGACAATCAAGCGCAGCAATTTGCCAACATCTACATGAACCGTCGGAAGGACACGCAAACAATTCTTATCGCGGCAGTGGTGGGATTTTTGGGGATCGCTGGAATACAGCGCTTTCTGACAAACCAGACCGGGATGGGGTTGCTCTATCTTTTTACGATGGGACTCTGTTTCATCGGGACGATCATCGACCTTGTGAACCATCGGACATTGACATTCGATTACAATATTCAAATGGCACATCAAACGGCGGCATTGGTACGATCGGTCTCATAACATAATTCTCAACCCCACAAACTTCAGGAGGCAGTATGGAAAGTGCTTCAATGCGCAACACCAACGATGCTCCGATCATCTCTCTCGGTGAATGGATCATCACGCTCCTTATCACGGCGATCCCTCTGGTCGGTTTCATCATGCTCTTCGTCTGGGGATTCGGCTCCGGAACGAATCCGACGAAAGCGAATTTTGCAAAAGCATCGCTGATCTTTGTCGCCATCGGTGTTGTGCTGTGGTTCCTCTTTATAGGTGCGATCATTACGGCGATCATGTCGGGGGGAATGGAACAATAGTCCGCCCGCAGTATTGATGCAAGCCGGACCTTATGTCCGGCTTTTTTGTTTGTAACTCACGCCATATTCCGCTACTTTTATCCTGCAATGAAACTCTTTTCTTTTTTCTCTTCTCAATTGAAACCGGCGTGGAGTTATTCTACGACCCACACGTTGTGGAGGGTGATCTTTTCGCACAACGGGATCATCGTGTGCGAAGAGCGGGATACAGATGAAAAGATAGTTTTCTATTCCTGTATTGAAGCTGCAACAGGAAAAATAGTATGGTCCAATCGCTCATTCAACGAACAATGGTGGATCGGCATCGAAGGAATTACCAACGACCGGTTGTATCTTCACGGATTCAAAAAACCGGATATGCCGGAGCATCTCGGCATCATCGCCGTCGATCTGAAATCGGGAAACGAACTGTGGCGATCGATGCAATCATCGTTCCTCACCGATGACAATGGTTTTGTATACGGATTCAAGGACTTGTTTGAGCGGCGGGTCTTCCACAAAATAGACAGAACTACAGGCACATTTATTGAGCAACTTGAAACGCTTCCTGCTGAGGTCGAATCCAACACACAACTGGAAAAAACCGATTTCACGTTTCCATCGCCATGCAGCAGCAATGACGACATCGTCTCAAATGCATTCTCTCTATTACATATTGACGGCAACAAGGTGAAATCTGCTGAATGCGTGCACTCAGACAAGTACCTCATAATCAATATGTATACCGATCTTGAAAATGCGGGTGAGATGAGAAATTCACTTTCTGTTATTGACACAACAACACAGAAAAAAGTATATTCAGAGGTGCTGAACGGATCGACGCCGTACCCTGTACCCGATTCGTTCTTCGTGGATGGACAGAGAGTCTATTTTATAAAAGAACGAAAAACATTCGTTGCGCTGAATTTGCCTTAATAAGGATCTTCGTATGTCCCTGAATCAGATCACCTTCGCTCTTCTCTTCCTCGGTTCCATATCCTTCTTTGCATTCAGTTGTAGAAAACTCATTGCGACACTCCAATTGGGAAAATCAGAAAATCGATTCGATAATATTCCAAAACGTCTCAGAAATGTACTCACCATTGCACTGCTGCAGACAAAATTACTGCGAGAGCCGCTCGCCGGAACATTACATCTATTGATCTTCTGGGGATTTATCGCACTATCGGTGGTTGTAGTCGAGTCTATAATAGAAGGATTGATCGGACACTTCTCTTTCTCTTTTCTCGGCGGTGTATACTCCGTTATCACATTCTCACAGGAAATTTTCTGTTTGTTGGTCATGATAGGCGTAATCGGTTCATTGTGGAGACGCTTCGTTACAAAAGTGAAACGGCTGCAGGTTGATGCGCACGGGAGCAAAGATGCCGCACTGATTCTCGCGTGGATATTTCTGATCGTAACATTCACTCTGTTGCAAAACTCGACACGGATCAGTTTGGGAATATATCAAGCGGGAGTTCACTATCCGATTTCATCGTCGCTCTCGTCACTGTTCGAATATTCACGGACAACATACGTCGCAGAAAAATTTTTCTGGTGGTCGCATATCGGACTGGTGCTTGCATTTCTGAATTATCTCCCGTACTCAAAGCATCTGCATGTATTGACATCTGTTCCGAACGTTTTCTTCGCCTCGTTAAAACCGAAAGGGGCGTTGAAACCGATCAACCTGCAGGACGAAACATTGACAAAGTTCGGAACAGCAGATGTTGAAGACCTGACGTGGAAACAGCTGCTCGACGGATACACCTGCACCGAATGCGGACGCTGCGAATCGGTCTGCCCTGCGAACCTCACCGGCAAACCTCTTTCGCCGCGCAAGATCATTGTCGATACGCGTCGCAGAACATCGGAAAAATCTCCGGTGATGATCGCCGGACAATTGGAATCGAATCAAGCGGTTGCAGCAAACACACTGCTCGACAACTATATCACGGAAGACGAACTCTGGTCCTGCACCACCTGCATGGCGTGCGTGCATGAATGCCCGGTAATGATCGAACATGTTGATGAGATCGTAGACATGCGCCGCGCACTGGTGCTGAACGAATCGCGTTTTCCTCCTGAACTAAAAACCGTTTTCGATAACCTCGAACGCAATTTCACTCCGTGGGGATTCTCGCATTCCACACGCGCAGATTGGGCGGAAGGATTGAACATCCCGAAGATGGCTGAGGTTGGCGATGCAAAGAATGTCGATGTGCTCTTCTGGGTCGGTTGTGCCGGTGCATATGACGCTCGGTACAAGAAAGTCTCGGTCGCGTTCTCTAAATTAATGCAGCAGGCGGGAATTAAATTTGCAATTCTCGGTACGGAAGAGAAATGCAACGGCGACGCTGCGCGCAGGATGGGAAATGAATATCTCGCACAGACAATGATGGCGGAAAATATCGAAACATTGAACAAATATAATGTAAAAAAGATCGTCGCCACTTGTCCGCACTGCTTCCATTCATTGAAGAAAGAGTATCCGCAATTCGGCGGTAATTTTGAAGTGGTCCACCACACCGATTTCCTGAATCAACTCGTTGAAGAAGGAAAGATCAAAGTTCAAGAAAAGAAAAAATCTGCTGAGACAATTACCTACCACGACTCGTGTTACCTCGCCCGTTACAACGATGTGATCGACACACCGCGTGCAACACTGGAAGCGACCGGTGCTCAGTTAGTAGAGATGCCCCGTTCAAAAGACAAGGGACTCTGCTGCGGCGCGGGAGGAGGAAGAATGTGGATGGAAGAGCATATCGGCAAACGGATCAATATTGAACGAACGGAAGAGGCACTCTCCACGAATGCCTCGACCGTTGCCTCCGCATGTCCATTTTGTATGACAATGATGAACGACGGTGTTAAAGCAAAAGAGGCTGCGGAAAAAGTGCAGGTGAAGGACATTGCCGAAATACTGCTGGAAGCGGTTGAAGCAAAATGAATATTGAGCGCAAAGTTACAATATTTGATTCAGGAATTCCTGTTGCAAGTGGAATCTATTTTTACCACATTACTGCTGAAGGATTTGCCTCGACAAAGAAGATGCTCCTGTTGAAATAGGAATACAGAACGACAAAAACTATCTGTTGACAATTACCGGATAGTTTTTTTATCGCATCTCCTGTCACCCATCACAAGACGATGTCGGACGAAATAAAAAAAATATCGAAAGAGATTCTCCCCACGCCGGAAGAACGCCTGGAATGGTTTGCTGAATATGAACGGGTAGGAAAGGTTCCTCCGGTCTGCAAAAAATTCGGCATCAGCAGAAAGACATTTTATAAATGGTGGCGGCGGTACAAACGGCAGAATCAATCGCTCGACAGTCTCAAGAACAGATCGCGCCGTCCTCATTCCAATCCCCGTGCCACTCCGGAGCACATCGTCAAGCGGTTGAAGATGCTGCGCGAACAGACCGGCTTCGGACAGAAGCGCCTGCAATTGTACCTTGCTATTTGGTACGGCATCGACATTGCGGAGAACACGATCTGGAAAATCCTGCGTCGAAGCGGTGTGGATATGAAGGGAACAAAGTCGAAGCGGCGGAAGATCAAACTGAATGAGCCCCTCTTCCCCGGTGACCGGATCGTTCTCTTCGTCAAACAGTTCGAGAAGGAGATCAGAGGGCACAAATATTATTATTACGCAGCTGCAGACGAGTGCACGCATCTGCGGGTCGGAAAGATCTACGGCAGGCATTCAACCCTCTCCGCGCTGGACTTTATCCAGCATGTCATCACATCGCTCCCTTTCCCGATCCATTACGTACATACTCCACTCGACAATGTTTTCACGAGCGTTGCGCAGTCACGATCGAAGACCCATGCATTCACGCAGAATGTCCGGAGACTCGGGATCAAACACCACGTACCGACACGCAAACAGTTCGAATCGGATCTGTACTTTGAACGGATGAAAAAATTCGATTCTGCAGACGGATTCCTGAAGCTGTCGTTCAATTCTGTTGTCGACGCAGAACGCACGATCCACAACTATCTGTTGGATTACAATAATAAACAACCACGCATCGAGATTCAAAAATTGACACCGCTTCAAAAATTGCAGCAGTTTGAACAGTTCAAAGAGTTGACCGAGTTCGATCCTCTGCGACAATCATAAGTGCTAATTCAATCACTCGAATTCCCTTTTGCATCCACGCCGAAATTTTGATATATTGACGGTGTAATATAAAAACGGCGGGGTAGCTCAGTCCTCCAAAAAGAAGGCGGACTTCGCGTAGGTTAGAATTGCAAGATATTGCGGCGGGGTAGCTCAGCTGGTTAGAGCGTCGGAATCATAATCCGTAGGTCGGCGGTTCAAGTCCGCCCCCCGCTACAAAAACAAAACACCCGGGCTTTTTCGGGTGTT
>JACPGG010000160.1 GCA_016182545.1 Ignavibacteriales bacterium | reverse complement strand
GTTAGAAGGTTATTTTAGTCGTCTCAAAGAACATTATCGTTACCATCGTGGACTTGCTGTCCACCATCGTGACGCTTACTTCAGGTGGTTTTTTTACTTAGTCCCTGGTAAAATCAGCAACACTAAATGATTATTATACCCGCAATGACCATCCATTATTGAGATGAGTTCTAATTATCGATCCGAAGGAGTCAACTGTTTATAAAAACATATTCAAAGTTATCGGTCGAGCTCCATCAGAGCGACCTGTTTTACTCACTCCTATCGAATAGGTGTCGTCTGTTTTATTAATTGTACGATAGGTCGCTCCTACAGAGCTTTACATATATTTGAAAAGCATCTCTATTACAAACAGGTTGCCTCCACGAGGCGTAATTAAATTCGAAAATTTTTAGACCTCTGTGTCTTTGTGGTTTAAAATCTTATTTCAAATACTCTGCCAGCCATTCAAACACCGTCTTGTGCCACAGTTCGCTGTTCCCCGGCTTCAGCACCCAGTGCCCTTCATCGGGGAAGTAGAGGAATTTCGATTTGATCCCTTTCCGCTGCAGTGCAGTAAAGAGTTGCATTCCCTCGGTGGGAGGGACACGGAAATCGAGTTCGTTGTGAATGATGAGTGTCGGTGTCTTGAAATTTTTCGCGTACTTGTGCGGCGAGAATTTGTCGAAATCTTTTGTCTCCCACGGTATGCCGTGATCCCACTCGTCAAACCACACCTCTTCGGTGGTGCCGTACATCGAATGGAAATTATAGACTCCGTCATGGCAAACGAGGGTTTTGAATTTATCCGTGTGCCCGTTGAACCAGTTCATCACGTAGCCGCCGTAGCTTGCACCGGCAGCAGCCATCTTCGTCTTGTCGATGTACGGAAGTTTTTCCAGGTACGCGACACCGTTCATCAGATCGGTGATCACTTTGCCTCCCCAATCGCGGGAAATTTCGTCTGTGAATTTCTGTCCGAATCCGGTTGACCCGCGCGGGTTCGGAAGTGCAACGACATATCCCTGCGCAGCCCAGAGTGCCGGATTCCACCGATACGACCACGCATTTCCCCACGCACCTTGCGGACCGCCGTGTACCATGTAGACAAGCGGGTACTTTTTCTTTGCGTCGAAGAACGGCGGCTTCACGATCCACATCTGCACGTTCACTTTGCTGGCGCCGTCAAACCAGACATTTTCGATCTCGCTCTCTTCTATATGCGTGTATAATCCGTCGTTGACATCTGTTACCTGCCGCATGTTCGATCCATCGGCATTCGCAGAATAAATTTCCACGGGGTGCGTCAGTGTTTGGTGAGTGAAGACAAGCATTTTTCCGTCTGCCGAAATATTTTCGTCATGGTTTGTCGCTCTGTCGATCACTTTCTTGATCGTCCCGTCGATTGAGATTGACCATAACGGCGTATTCGCTTTTTCTTCCGCAGCGGCATACAATGTTTTGCTGTCGGCGGACCATGTGAACGCATCGACGTTCGTATCGAACTTCTGCGTGATGCTTGAAGATTTTCCCGTCGCGCGATCCATCAACATCAACTGCCAGCGGTCTGCTTCAAAACCGGTACGCGACTGTGCGCGGTAGGCAAGATATTTTCCGTCCGGAGAGTAACGCGGATATCCATCGGCAGCAGGATTTGTTGTGACCTGTTTCCGTTCGCCGGTTTCAAGATGTACCGTGTAGATATCGTGATTGGTGCTCCATGCTTCTTCATGAACGGGAACCGGTGTTGCTGTGTACGCAAGTTCCTTTCCGTCGGGAGAAAAATCGTACTCATCGCCGGCGGAAAATGTCGACGATGTCGGCGATCCGTCGCGGTCGCCCGGCGTTACGTTGCGGGGATTACTTCCGTCCGCATTCATCACAAACATATGCTGACGTTTATCTTCCACCCAACTGTCCCAATGACGATACAATAATTTTGTGAAGAGGCGAGCTTTCACGTTGCTGTTGTCGCGTGATTCCTGTTTCGCTTTGTTCAGCGCATCCGCCTCGGCAAACGGTTTATCGGAAAATTCAGGGAAGACGGTCGAAAGAAAGGCGATCCGTTTTCCATCCGGCGACCAGATTGCACCGGATGCTTCGGTGGAGATCGTTGTCAATTGTTTTGTTTGTCCCGTTGCAACATCAATCAGGTAGAGTTGATATGAACCGTTGCGGTTTGATTCGAACAGGATCGACTTACCATCCGGCGACCAGCGGGGATGACGATCGTGTTTCGGAGAATTTGTTAATTGTGATGCTGTTCCGCCTGGTGTCGGAACAAGCCACACATCGCTGTTCGTTTTGTTCGCTGCTTTATCGGCAACGGTGACGACGTACGCAACTGTTTTTCCATCGGGCGACAACTGGGGATCGCTCACTCGCTGGATGGTGAACATATCGTCCAATTGTAACGGGCGTTTGGTTTGCGACACAGCCATGGAGGCAGTAAGAAAACCAAATCCCAAAAAAATAAATAGGCGTTTCATGATAATACTCCTTTATTAATACACGCGGAGATTGTAAGATTTTGTGTGACAAATTACTGTAAAAAACGGAGAGAGGCAATGAGGAACGGATTGATTCTCCATGACCATTTCACTACTTTCTGACCATGGAAAACAAAGGCGAGATACTTCTTTATAAAAGTCCGGATGGACAGGTGAAGATTGATGTTACTCTAAAAGATGAATCGGTATGGCTGACGCAATCTCACATGGCGATCCTATTTAAGCAAACGAAGCAAAACATCAGTTTGCATATCAATAATATTTTTCGGGAAAAAGAACTCCATAAGAGTTCAGTTGTCAAGGAATCCTTGACAACTGCTGCAGATGGGAAGATATATAGGACAAGGTATTACAACCTTGACGTAATTATTTCAGTCGGTTATCGCGTTAAATCGATTCGAGGAACAGAATTCCGCATCTGGGCAACTAAAACCCTGCGCAATCATCTGGTGGAGGGGTACACGCTGAACGATCAACGGCTGAAGGAGGCAAAAGAAAAATTCGACAATCTTAGAAAAACAATACATCTCATTGAGCGGGTTGTCAAATCAAAAGAGTTGGCAACAACGGAAACGCACACATTACTGAAAGTTCTCGCCGATTACACAAACGCACTGGATGTTCTTGACGCCTATGATCATGAGCGGATTACGATACGCAAATCAAAACGAAAAGAAACGTACCGCATGACGTATGATGATGCACACACTATTATTAAAAAAATGAGGCAAAAACTCAATTCATCTGCTTTGTTCGGACGCGAGCGAAATAAATCGTTAGAAGGATCGATCGCTGCGATTTACCAGACATTCGGTAAAAAGGAATTATATCCAAGTGTTGAAGAAAAAGCCGCACACTTGCTGTATTTCGTCGTTAAGAATCATCCTTTCGTTGACGGCAACAAGCGCATCGGAGCGGTGTTGTTCCTATGGTTTCTTGAGAGGAATGGAATTCTGTACGACAAACAGGAACAACAAAGAATAGATAACATTGCGCTTGTTGCAATGACGTTGCTTATTGCGGAAAGCGATCCGAAAGAGAAAGAAGTATTGACAAAGGTGGTAGCAAAATTGTTAAGCGAAGAAAAATAGAAAGAAATCGAATTTTTCACTTCTTAAAATTCTTCCACATCATCGATTCCACCGGTTTGATCGTCCGCTTGTTGTATTTGGCATTCTTCTTTTTGTTGTAGAGCACTTCAACATCGCCGCCCACTGCGAAATAGATCAACTGACCGATCGGCATGCCGGCATACACACGCACAGGCTGACGGACAGAGATCTCGAGTGTCCAGGTATTGCAAAAGCCGACATCTCCTTTTCCGGCAGTCGCATGAATATCGATCCCCAGTCTTCCGATCGAACTTTTCCCTTCGAGGAAGGGAACATGCGCATGTGTTTCCGTGTATTCTTCCGTCACGCCAAGATACAATTTGCTGGGAACAAGGATCAATCCTTCTTTTGGAATTTCGAAGTGCCGTACCTGGTTGTGAACCTTTGCGTCTAGAATCTCGTGCTCATACATAGCCAGATACTTTCCAAGATGGACGTCGTAACTATTGGAGCCGAGGTACTTTCGGTTGAACGGTTTGATGACAATGGTGCCTCGCTTCATTTCTTCGAGGATCTTTTTATCGGAAAGGATCATGAATAGAAAAGTATTGTCGAGCGAAAAATTCGATTGAAGAATATACGAAAATAAAATAAATAATTAAGAGAGTTGGTGTATTTGAATGTGACCACTGCAATGCATACCTTACGGCACCAATCGGATGACACCGTTCAACGATATTAAAAACATTCTTCAAAAAGCATTGAAAAAAGGGATCTCTGCATCGGAGGCAAAGACGTTGGTTCACTATTGCTCTTTTCTTGCACTTCCCTACCTTCGTAAAAAAATCCGACTGGGTAAAATTAATCTTAGTATACTAGCGATGAGCGAGGAGGATATCATTTTTGACGCGTTGGCGGAGTTATTTCAATATAATCTCAAAGGAGTTTTTCCTCAACTACAGACCCAATTCGCTTTAACGGATTTCACTACCTGTTCGAACGAAGAAATAATTATTCATTTACGAAAAATAGTTTTTATCTATCTACATAAAGCAATCATTCGCTTATACGGCGAAACTGATCCCACCACGGCAAAAATTATCCGGAATATCAAACTTGGGGTACAAAAAACAGGATTGTTTGATGAGGTATCTCGCTTTGAAGAAACAATGCTGATAGTGAGGGGAATTGATCCTTTGTTCCACAAATGCTTAATGCAGCGGTATGAATTTCAACAACGAATGAGTGCACACTTGAACATGCGCGATACGATTCCGCAGATACTTACAAAGATGCATACATTGTTGTCGGACCAGAGTGAGTATCAGCGTGCTGTGTCAATGATAGAATGTGCATTCGTCGTCAAGGATCTGTACGTGATTGGATGGGAAACGGAAAATGTATCGATTCCAACAGTGGAGGACACTATTGATACTGAAAAAATTAAAATGGCAATCTCGAATATCTGCCGTTCTTTTGAAAATGAAATCCGTGCAACGTACGTAGATACTGGGAAAGTTTCATCGCAAATGTTACCGATCTATATTAAAACGATTGAGTCTGTCATTGATGGGGAATATTTTGATGGCATCAATGCGCGGCGGTCATATTTTGATTGTTTGAAAGGAAATCTTCCGGATGTAACACAGCAAGAGTACTTCAATAATCATCGGACAATTATCGAATACCTTGTGAAAAAAGTGCGCATGGAAATAGAGCGAGAGATGAAAAACTTTTAATCAGCATCGCTCAATTAATGCACCTAATATAGGATATATGACGGAACATATTAACGACATCTTACTCGAACGTTTTGTATTAGGCGATACTACAATCCCTAATGACCAAGGAGAACAAATAAAACTTCATTTTCGCGAGTGTGAAGGCTGTGCAGAACGCTTTCGGGAAATGAAAGAATATCACGATGAAGTGTATTCGCTTGTTCAAGCACAACAGCAGGCATTGGTAGGAACTCAAAATGTGTTGCCGTCTCATCCCAGTGCAGAACGTATATTCGTTAATGTTCCACGGAGTGTGCAATGGAATCCGGTGGTACGGTTTGTTATCCGCTATCCTGTTGCGGCATCATTCAGTATTATCAGTTTGGTGGCGATGATGTTGTTTGTTATGTTGAAGCCAGTGACTAAGGATCAGAATCCATCATACGCAGAAGCTAAGGAAGGATTCTTGATTGCGTATAATAGAGCCGGCGAGGTTCTTTTCAAAAACAAGATGTTTCCGGAATTTGATTTTGAGAAATCTTCAGCAAAGTACTCAACATATTCACAAGAGAATTTTTTTACCGTTGCTGATGTGGATGGTGATGGAGCGAACGAAGTATTGTGTCATTTAGGCATCTCTAAGAAATATTTTCCCGAATGCAATACAATCCTTTGCTTTAATGCTAATGGAAGTGAACGGTGGAGATACCAGTTTCAAAGAAATGTTGTTGCCGGAACTAAAATGTACGCTGATGGCTTTTTTGTTCAATATTTTTCGGTAAAGGATTTCGATAGAGATGGAAAGTGTGAGGTGCTTGCACTTTTGAGACACATTGCAGAATTTCCCTGTGCAATTATTTTGCTTGATGCCGCTACCGGAAAGAGCAAAAGCGAATATTGGCATTCAGGATGGCTGCAAACGATAGGTACCTTTCAGCCTGCCGGAAGTAAGACCTTCAAAATTGTCGCTACCGGAGTTAACAATGGATTCCATTCTGCAGTGACATTACTGCTCGATCCGAGGCGATTATCAGGACAATCTCCGTCTACTCCGGAATTACAGTTGCATGGAATTGGTAAAGGAACGGAAGAATACTATGTTACTTTTCCGCAAATTGGACCAAAACAATTCATCTCACGGCCTTATAACTATGCAACCGTTGTCATAACCGGTGATAAATTACTTGTATATGTATATGAAGAACTTGAGCGACAAAACCACGGCGTCGCGGTGGTACAATTTGATCAATCACTCCGCTACATAAACCTCAGTCCGCATGACAACTTCGTCGGTTTTATTACAAAGAAACGATCAGAGGGCTATACAAAGCTATCGGAACCGTTGGAATACTTTGTACATTACAAGGATAGTATCCGGTATTGGAACGGAGAAAAATTTGTCCGCGACCTTGTTCCTGCCAATTCACTTCACCCGCCTTAATAGTGTTAATTTATTTCCGCAGAAACCTTCTGTTGCTGGTAACTATCTGATAGAACCAGAAACCATTACCGAGTAACGGAGGATTCTATGAAACCATTTGTACAACGTTGGATCAATATCGTTATTGATTTAAAAAAGAATTCCCATTTAAAGTACTGCATTGCATTCACTACAGTTTTAATTGCAACAGGCTGCAACGAAGATCCGCCGACATCGAACAAACCGTTTACCCCTTCTTACACTCAATCCCTAATTGATGGTGACGTAATATGGGCGATCAATAGTCAGTTTGCGGCGATATACAATCAAAATCTTGCAGGCAAACCGACTGGAAACAAAAATCTTACGGCAAGTGGTCCATTGGGGGGAACAGTAACAATTACAGGTGTGACAAGTTATGCCTCAAACAATGGAATCACGACAGTAAATTTAAAGTACGTTTTGACTAATTCACGGTCGATTAGTACAAGCGGTAATGTTTCAGTTGATTTAACGTTGACCGGGGAAGCAACCTACACAGGTTCTTGGAGCTCAAGTGGTTACACTGCTTCAAATATCCAATCGGGCTATTTACAAATGTCCGGAACAGCGAAAAGAACCGGATACACCACCCCACCTGCTATTGTGGAGGCAACATCTGTATCAATTACAACCTCTTCCAGCGACGGTCATGGAAGCATAAGTGGTACAATTGGAAATCGTTCAGCAACATGGTCGTGGTGAAACAAGGATTTATGCCAAAACCGGAAACACCCCTAGTGTATGTTTTTTATCACTTAAGTGAGGAGAATTTTGTTGTCGAAAGAGATTGCTCATGCATATGCGTTCTAATTATCATTCACGATTTCGAGAAGGTAGAATCAGATGAAAAACATATTCCGATTCCGCTCGTACTTTGGGTTCCTATCTATGGTGTTTTGTCTATTCACCAAAATAACCCCTTCGTATGCTCAATGGATTCAAACCAATGGACCTTATGGTGGCTACGTTCTTTCCTTAGCTATCTCCGGCACGAATCTCTTTACAGGAACTGCTGGCGCCGGCGTCTTTCTTTCTACGAACAATGGCGCAAACTGGACTGCGGTCAATGCTGGATTAACGAATAAGGGCATCTTATCTCTTGCCGTTTATGGTCCAAATCTTTTTGCGGGGACCGACGGAAGCGGTATTTTTCTTTCTACCAACAACGGTTCAAACTGGACTCCCGTCAATACAGGATTAACGAATTGGAAAGTTCTCTCACTCGCTGTCAATGGTACAAATATCTTTGCAGGGACTGATAGTGGCGGTGTCTTTCTTTCAACCAATAATGGCACAAGCTGGAGCGCAGTTAATACCGGCTTAACGAACAGTGTTGTTTTAGCTCTCGGTGTCAGCGGCACGAGCATTTTTGCGGGAACGAAAGGCGGCGGCATTTTTCTTTCCACTGACAACGGAACGAACTGGATCTATTCCGGCTTGACGAATAATTATGTCCGTGCTTTTGCCGTATCAGGAACGAACATCTTTGCGGGAACACCGGGTGGTACCGGCGTTGTTCTTTCCACCAACAACGGATCTAGCTGGACTGTTGTCAATACCGGATTAACTAATAGAAATGTCTTTTCTCTAGGTATTAGCGGCTCGAATCTCTTTGCGGGAACTAATGGCGGCGGCGCTTTTCTCTCTACAAACAACGGTGTAACCTGGAGTGAAATCAATACTGGTTTGACCGGTACTTATGTCCGCGCTCTTGTAGCCTCTGGCGAGAATCTTTTTTCGGGGACTATTGGAGGCGGTGTCTTTCTTTCAACCAATAATGGCACAAATTGGAATGCAGTTAATACAGGCTTGACGAACAGTGATGGGACTGCTTTTACCATTTCAGGTACGAATCTCTTTGCCGGTACTGACGGTGGAGTGTCTCTTTCTACCAACAACGGAACAAGTTGGGGCACAGTCAGTACCGGGTTGACAAACTATTCGGTCCGCTCTCTTGCTGTCTCTGGAACGAATCTCTTTGCTGGGACTGAAGGTGGCGGAGTTTTCTTTTCCAGCAATAACGGAACGAGCTGGACTGCAATTGATAGCGGAATGACAACTACATACATCTATACCCTTGCGGTATCTGGTACAAATCTCTTTGCTGGGACAAACGATGGTGTCTTCTTTTCGAACAACAATGGTAAAAGCTGGAGTCCTGTCAACACAGGTTTACCGATGAACACAATTGTGAACACTCTTACGTTTGTTGGGACGAATCTTTTTGCTGGGACTTGGAACGGCATTTTTCTTTCTACCAACAACGGTACAAATTGGACGGCAGCGAGCACCGGTTTGACGAACTCCATTGTCCGTACCCTTGCTTTCTCCGGCATCAATCTGTTTGCCGGGACCAATGATGGTGTCTTTCTTTCTACCAACAACGGTACGAGTTGGATAACGGCAAGCACTGGTTTGACAAATACTTCTATCTACGCTCTCGCCGTTTCCGGAACAAATCTCTTTGCGGGGGCTTTCTTTGGAGGCGGTGTCTTTCTTTCTACTAACAACGGCACAAGCTGGACTGAGGTGAGTACAGGCTTGACGAACGGTTCCATCTTATCTCTTGCCGTTTCTGGCACGAATCTTTTTGCCGGAACTTATGGCAGCGGAGTTTGGCGCCGTCCTCTTTCTGAAATACTTACATCCATTCAGTGGACGAGTAAAACGCCGATCCCTGTTGCAAGTTATGGATTAGGAGGAGCGTTCGTTCACGGAAAATTTTATGCTATCTCCGGTTTTGCAACGACACGGGTGGCAGTTTATGATCCTGCAACCGATGCTTGGTCTTCAGCAGCACCGCTTCCCCAATTATTGCAGTATTTTGGAACCACAGTTTTGAATGAAAAAATTTATATAGTTGGTGGCGATACAGGCGGTGGAGGTGATCGATCTACGCTTTATTGTTATGACCCTGCATTGAATAGATGGTCCACTCTTGCTTCAATGCCTCTCGGTTCTCGCTATGGGTTAGGAGCAGCCGCGATCAATGGAAAAATTTATGCTGTTGGTGGACACAATATTGCCAGCGCAACATATCTATCGCGTTTAGAAGTGTATGATCCAGCAAACAACACATGGACAACGAAGGCGTCAAGACCTATCGCAGCGTACGCTGCTTTGGTTGGGTCCATAAATGGGAAATTATTTGTTGCTGGTGGTACAAATGCGAAAGGATCTCTTACTACGTTAAACGTTTACGATCCTGCAACCGATAGCTGGTCCACAAAAATGTCAATGCCATTCACTTCAAATGTTGACGGAGTTGTACTCGGTGGAAAACTGTTTTCAATTGGCGGCGCCCCGAGTCCGCAAAACAGAGTGTTTGCTTATGATGAAGCGTCAGATTCCTGGAGTTCAGATTTTGCTTTAATGCCCACAGGGCGCGGTGTACCTGGTATTGCGGCGGATGAGATGAATAATAAAATTTATGTTGTCGCAGGCTATAATGCCGGCTATATTTCAGCACTCGAAGTTTTTACTCCGCCGTTACTATCTCCCACACGTGTTGAAGGGCCGCAGAATCATATTTCTGAGGGATATGCACTTGATCAGAACTATCCGAACCCGTTCAATCCGTCGACGACAATCCGATTCTCCCTTCAATTTTCGGGATTCATTGTGTTGAAGGTCTATGATGTGCTCGGAAAAGAAGTAGCAGTTCTTGTGAATGAACCGAAAAAGGCTGGAGAACATTCCGTGACATTTACCGCGCACGATCTGCCAAGCGGTGTTTATTTTTATCAGTTGCGCGGAAGAAATTTCTCGCAGACGAAAAAACTTATTTTGTTGAACTAAAAAACGGGAATACACTCTGCACAAGCCGCGCGTTATATTTGAGCGCCTTTGTTGCTTTTCATGCGAAAGAATTGAAATGTTGTAGCGAGTGTTGCCACCCATTGCAGTAGATAGATTATTATGGTCGTCTCGGAAGTTATTTTCAAATTCACAGTTTTCAGGAAGAAAGAAAATAGAACAAGCGTTAGAGTCAGAATAATTCTCATCCCCACGAGTGTTTTTCTTAACTCGAGCCATTCAGGTTCAAAGAATGTCAAGAACGCAACAGCCATCGCAGAAATAACGATCGGCAGTGCGAACTTTTGGGCAAGCATGAACGAGGGCAAATACTTTTCGTTAAATTGTTCGAACGATGCCACCAGCATCACCAACACAGTTATCGAAGTGATGAGAAGATATGCGATGGAGAATATTTTCAGACGAGTGTGCATAACGACATAGTTTGTTTCCCGCTCAATATAATGAACTTTTGTGCCGAAAAGAAAAAGAGCAGGGGGTGTGCCTGCTCTTTTCGTTCATCATCTTGAAAATATCAATGTGCGTGCTTCAGCCACTGGTAATGATGTTTCTGTAATTCATCATGCGTCGGCATCGGGTAAAAGAGCAGTTCGTTTCCCGCAGCAAACCAGAATCCGTGACGGATGATCGAATACGGAGCGCTCGTCAAAGTGGAATTCAGATTGATCGTTTTTGTCTTCTTGTCGGGATGAGTCTTGATTTCGGTCAGATACTCCATCAATCGTGTCACGTTCGTTTCGGGAATCGGTGAGTACGGGATATGCGTTCCCTTATTCTTTTCAAAGAACTCATCCACATTGAATTCATACTGCGTAAAACAAACTTTCGGCGCCCCTTTCGATTTCGTCTCGCTGGTGATGTATTTCCCGAATGCCCGTTGATCGAATGTTGAAGCGATAAGACTGGAGAGCGGAGTGATCTCCTGATAGATACGGACCATACCCGGTTCATTCTTTGCCGTGTATGGTGACGATTGAATCTTCAGCGATTTTCCGTTTGCAGTAACAAGATACAGATGCTTCATCGCTTTCACGTCGATATGTTCCAGCACTGCGTACGACGAAATGAACTTTGTCTTCTTCGGACTGCCGTCCGGATGTGCGACGGTGAGAGAAAGATAGTGATCGATATCGAAGTGCATGTTCCTGTAGTTGGAATCAATTTCGACAAAG
>JACPGG010000163.1 GCA_016182545.1 Ignavibacteriales bacterium | reverse complement strand
GGTACTGTACTAGCAGTTCAAGCATTTCATATTGCATTTTTTTAACATACCTGGTCGTATCTCGGCGCCGTACTTCCAATCCTCTGATTTTCATTTCGCCGTTTTCATAAGCACCGACATACCGAGTCGCAGTCGGAATACTCTCGTCCATTTTAGAACATGGAAACAATATCCAATTATAGATCCCCTCCAGTGATATTCTAACGTGAACAGACGCTTCGATTTTCCGTACTAGCTTCTCGTAGTCCTCTTTTGTTGCTCCTTTCCTCTTCAACCATACAGAATCGACGATGGCATGAACCAGTTCAAATCCTTCTGATTCAGCGATCTCTTTGGCACACAATAACGCTTCTCTGGCGAAAGCATTGACAGCTTCATGAGCCTCGATACGCCCCATGCGCGACTTTTTGAAGCCAAGATATCCGAAACAGGTCACCAAGATCCATTTCAATCCGTTCTGCATCTTATCGTAGCGCTTCCGGAGTTCGGCAGTCGGCGCATGCTTCTTCAATTCCTTATATCTGGCGCGCTTGGTAATTATCGGATGCAGTGTTTCGGGCACAAAGCCGACATGTTTTTCGCACAGTCGATATCCAAGTTCGGGAACGCGTTTCTTCGAATCAGGGCAGCACACACAATCAATTGTTTCGGACGAGATGTTATGGTTGCGCATGAGTGTCGGATACATGGAAGCAAAGTCCAGCTCGGCAACCTGCTCGTGATAACCTTGTGGCGGCATAAAATGCAACCCGCCTCGGTCGGATTTCAGCAACGTACTCATCGTTTTGAATGATTCCTTGATGGGGCGTTTGTAGGGCACGAGAACATCGTTCCTGTACGCCCACGAGATTTGCATTGACGACAATGCAGAACCGATCGATGTCCTCGCCTGATGTTGAACACCGATCTGTGCAAGCCGCGAAAGATCATACAAACCTTCCAGATCCGATTCACCGACAATAAACGAATTTTCCCTGTCTATGTGCCAGCGACCGGCGAGTTCAAAGACACCGTCGCGGTGTTTGATGCTGCCGTAACTAAAATAGGTCACTGACTTCGAAGTAAAATAGTTTGCACTCGTGTCGCGATTTAATGCAAGAGGTATGCGGTGTTCATTTGATAAGGATGCAAGCAGCGGCATAAGTGACGCATCTCCGTAGTCGGTCAAGATAATATCCGGATCGTCTCTTTTCAGGTAATAATTAAATTGTTCCAGTAATTCCCTCGGATTCGTTTGCTGCAGCACCTTTGTTTCTCCGTCAACAGTCACTTCAAGCTCAAGTGCCCGTTGATACTTCGGTGCAAACACCTTATTTGTAGTGGACAAAGTCATGATCGACAGGTCAGGTAAATGATATTCCTCCGCATCAAACCGGTCATTCAATTTCCATTGTTGCAGTATTCCATTGTCACATACATACTCACCATACGCAAGCGGAAACAGCTGTGTCGTATAATAGAACAATTGCACCGCTTTGATATCCGCTCCGTAGAATTTATAAAAATTAAAATGTCGTGAAAGCGCATACACTGTCTTTTGAAGCAAGAGAGGATTATGAACACCGAGTTCAAATACTTTTACTTGTGCACGCGAATATAATTCTCGTTTTTCTACTCGCTGGAGTGAAACTGGACACGGCAGTTGCGCCCTGATGGACTGCAGAAATTTTTCTTCATCCGCTGAGAGATTGATATAAAACGACGGATGAAATTCATAGTGGAGTTTGTGTTTCATTCCTTTCCCGTCGATAACCCACACGGTGATGCCGTCCTTTGTCGGATATGCGTCGAACAACCAACCATTGATAGTCATATATTCTCTCCGTAATTGCGCAGTTTATCCGTCAATATGGAAATCTGCTTTTGCTGCTCGATCAGCATTGAAAGGAGTATGCTTTCAAACGGCACAGGCCGCGCCTGGATCGAGATTGCGGGTAAATTGATCTTCGCGTACGTAAATAGTTGATCAAATATATTTTGGTCTTCTTTCCGCAGCGCCCGGCGGAATTGCGACCAGCTACTCTCTTCGAACTGGATGAGCATTGTTGCGGTCGGTGTGGTTCTTCCCATTGTGTGGTTCCTCCAAAATCACTCTCTGCAGAGTATCGTTCTGCTCTAGGCGGTACCGGATATCCGTCATGAGCATCATCTGTTTAAAAAATTGTTCTCTTTCTTTAATGTGAAAACGCGGATATGACGACACAAGCAACACCGAGACGCCGTTGGCTTTCAAATACACAAGTGTTTGCCTGACGCGGCGAAGGATATCCGTTATATCCGAAACCGGCACCTGGTCATCGTCGAACAAATCGGTCAACCCGTACACGATCACGATCCGTGCATCAACCAGCCGTACATAATCAAGTAAGCCATCGGTAATAGAAATATCGAGTTGATAACATGTGTACGCACGTGTTACGTACACACGATCAAGAAAGTTATACGGATCGATCTCCTGATAGCGGGCAAGTTTCGCAAGGAAATACGGATCGACGCGGTTCGCACCGTCGATAAACACGATGCTTTGCGAACGTTTAAGGATCTCAGCAGCGATCAATGTTGACAACGGATAGATACATTTCTCGCCATACAGCAAACCGATCTTTCCCGGCGACGCGGAGAAATGCCTGTCGACAAATTTGTGCGGCAACTCAGTCATGGTCATATGGAAAACCCTTTTATAAAAAACAAAACCCGACTACAGTGCAGATTTACTGCAACCATAGTCGGGCTTGAATGTTCAACAACCCAACTGCTATGTTAGTTATTCCCTACGATTCCGTGCGGACTCTGCGAAGTTTGGAGCGGAAACTCACTTCTATTTCGCCGGCAATTTTTCCGTTCTGCTTCGGCACGGAAATATCGACAGAACCGTAATGATCATCCGGAATATGATATCCCAACACATCCAAAATTTTCTTGAGATAGTTGTTCACCAACCGTTCCTGTTCCGGTGTATACGATGATGTCGTCATGCATCATCCTTATGACGCTTTTTTGTATTTCATGAATGAATCGATCCGCTGCTTATCCAGCGCACGGATCATTCCCACAACAACACCGAGGACCTTGAAACTCTCGTCGTGCCGCGCAATAACGATCGGCTTGTATTTTTTATTTGCCGGAACAAGCCGGACCATACTTCCTTCGCGGTAAAACCACTTGACTGTCGGCTCTCCTTCTACAAGAGCAACGACGATTACTCCATTTTGAGCATCGCGTTTTGGATCGACAAAAAGAAGGTCGCCGGTTGCCAGTTGAGCATCCTTCATACTGTCACCGCGGACATACACCCCAAACATGTCGTCCGAAGCTGAAATATATCGCTGCACTTCGAACGTGTCGACAATATTTTCCTGGGACATGAAGGGATGACCGGCAGGAACGTAACCGTAAATCGGGATCCCCTTTGGTTTTTCCTGCATCAGTTCAATGCCACGCGAAATATTCGGCACATAGCGAAGAAATTTTTTGCGATCCAACGCCAACAAATGATCGCGGACAGCATTCACATTCACATCGAGCGTTTTGGCAAGTTCGCTCAATGTCGGCGGGAAATGATTCTCTTCAATATATTCCCGCACCATCTTCAACATGCGCTGCTGGGCTTTGGTAAGTGTCTCTGCTGACATGGAAGCCTCATACTGTAATTATTTATACTGTAAAAATATACAGTATTCATCTTCACTTGTCAAGTTATTTTTAAAGAAAATTTTGATTGGATATTTTCATTTTTTCCGTTTATTACAAAGCCATGATACGATCATATTTTCTTCTACTTCTCGTTTTAATCCAACTCTGTCTTCCGCAAGACAAGGGTGGGACTAACGGACCTTACAAAACCAACTGGACAGTTGATGGTCTCACATTCGGCGCCGGTGTTGCCGTTGCATTTTCTGCATCGGCGGTGGATGATAACTTGCCAAAACCTTCACTCGCAGAGATCAATGCATTGAATAAGAACGATGTGAATTTTTTTGACAGAGTCGCAACAGGAAATTATTCCAAACCGCAATTGACAGCCAGCGACATTACGCTCGTTGCTGCCTTTGCCTCGCCGTTTGCACTATTAATAGATGATCAGATCCGGAACGATTGGGGGACGATCACTGCAATGTATTTTGAGATGGCACTGTTTTCCAATTTTATGCCGTCGTACGGCAAGGGGAGTGTTAAACGATTCCGTCCGTACGTGTACGGATCATCGGCACCATTGAATGACAAACAGGATGTCGAAGCGTTGCGCTCATTTTTTTCCGGGCATGCAACACGGGCATTTGCGGCAGGCGTGATGACGGCGATCATCTATGAGGACTATTTTCCGACGTCGGAATACAGAACTCATGTATGGATTACATCGCTGACATTGGCATCGTCATGTGCGATACTCAGAGTGACGTCCGGTGCTCACTTTCCTACAGATGTGATCATCGGAGCCGCGATCGGCAGCGGAATAGGGTATTTCATTCCATACATACATCGAAAAGAATCAGGTAATCTCAGCCTCATCCCCACGATTTCACCCTATGGCAACGGAATTACAATATCTCTTCGTTTTTAAAAGCAGAAAAGCCATCCAGTATCGAATGGCTTTCCCCTCTTCATCAAGTGTGATTTTTTTATTTCGGATGGTTTCCCATTTTTAGATATGTTTTCTCTATGCTTCGAAGAGCCATGAATACCGGAAACGTCGAGACCACAAAAAACTCAGCCGGCACTACGAGCAACGACACAACAAAAATAACAATTGAAAAAATAATTGTACCGGCAACTTTGACTTTTTCTTTTGTCGTCAATGTAGTGTTGCGCATTGATCACCTTTATGGTCTTCCACCGTGTCCGCCATCTCCTCCTCTGCCGCCTCTCCCATGTCCTCGACGATGATGCTTGTTCCAGAACTTCACGATCCATTCTTCGAACTTTGTTATTTGATCTTCTGTTAAAATTGATTTAACGGAAGCAACGAATTGGTCTCGAGCCGCCTGCACTAATGTTCTTGCTTCGTCCCGGGTTATCGTACTATCTTTAACCTGTAAACGAATATTTTGAAGAACTTCAAACAGAGATTTTCCATACACTTTGACACTTTCTACCTGAGCATCAGATAAACCGACATACCATTGTAATGAACCGAGCATTCTTCCATGACGCAATGAATCATGTGCAACGCTGTCCGCGCATAAACGGACCAATTCTTCGTCGGTAGCAACTGCAGTTTTATACATGGATGTTTCGCTGAATTCTATGTCTGTTGAAGAAACGGTTGGCTCAACCGGACTATTGTTATCACAACCGACAAGCAAGAGTGCGGCAACTATAAAAGCAAAAATATTCTTCATTAAAAACCCCCGAAATGTTTATAAAGGATGATGTTTGGAATGATGTATTTGCATAAATGGCTGCAAGCATAGTGCCAATACATGCTCTGCGTTTTTCAGCAGTTTTGGATGATCTATCTTTGCATCCATGCATAATTTGCACTGATGTTGTATTTGATGTGCAAAAAAAAATAAATCCCGTCCTTTGGCGGGATTTATTTTAGCCATAGCAGAGTATTTAATCTGCTTACTTTACTTTCACATCGATCAATTTCGGCTTTGCTTCTTCCGCTTTGGGAAGAGTCAACGTCAGGATGCCGTCTTTGTATTGTGCATCGATGTCGTTTGATTTAATCGTTCCGGGAATAGTGAACGAACGTTCGAACACTCCGTAGCTCCGTTCCACACGCTGGAAATTTCCTTCCTTCTTCTCCAACTCATTCTTTTTCTCGCCACGAATGGTGAGCACGTTGTTTTCAAGCGTGATCTTGACATCGTCCTTGTTCATGCCGGGAAGTTCCGCCTTCAACACATACGAATCATTGTTCTCCATGACATCAACCGCCGGCGTCCAATCGCGCCCGAAGAATGTCTCGTCCGCAAGCACATCACCCCGGAAGAATTCGTCGAAGATCCTGTTCATATCCCGTCGAAGCGATTCGAGTCCGCGGAATGCAGGAAACTCGTTGCTCCACCGGGTCATTTCTTGTGTCGGGTTTCTCTTTATGAGTGACATAGTGATCGCTCCTTTCTTTTTATTTTATTCACGTGCCACTCACTTCCAAAGTGAGTGACACGTATGTTGGTTAGTTGATTGTGATTTCTTTCGGTAAAAACTGTACTTTTTTATTCAACGTAATTGTCAAAACACCAAGATCATACTGCGCATCGATCGTGTTCACATCGACATCGTTCGCCAGTGCAAATTCCCTGCGATATTCTTTCACCGGCTCGCT
Source organism: Ignavibacteriales bacterium (assembly GCA_016182545.1). Classification (GTDB taxonomy): domain Bacteria; phylum Bacteroidota; class Ignavibacteria; order UBA10030; family UBA8401; genus SpSt-333. The sequence continues at coordinate 4,654 of JACPGG010000163.1, read as the reverse complement.
TTCTTTTCCACTTTCACCATATTCAGCAATCGATGCTGAAACGCGCAGCGAATTGTCCTCTATTTGTGCCTTTATTTTATCTTTTGCGGCACCGGGAATATCCAGTTTCACGATGTACGAATTTTTTGTTTCGACGATATCAACCGCCGGAACAAGCGTGTGAACACCTTTTACAACTCCGTTTGTCATAAATAGTTTTCCTTTTCTTTTAGCGAATAGATATTTGTTTCGGTTTTGCTTCTTCCGCTTTTGGGAGAGTAATGCGGAGCATTCCGTTCTCATGCGATGCCGCAATTTTTTCGGCAACAACCGGATACGGAAGATTGATCGAACGTTCAAATTTTCCGTATGAGATCTCATTTCTGACCCACTGTTCATTTTCTTTCAGCTCGGGTTGTTTGCGCTCAGCAACAACGGAAAGTACACCGTCGTGCAGCGTCACTTTTACATCTTCCTTTGTAACACCGGGAAGTTCAACAACAACATTGACCGCATCGCCGGAATCTTTCACCTGAACACCGCGTGTCGGTTCAACAAATCGAACTCGATTGAACAGCGGGTATGTCGGCGCAAACAATTCGTCTATCTCATTGAAGAGAGATGGAAATGTTTTATATCGTACTAGCATGGTATTTCTCCTTATTGTTTGGTTGGTGATTTTTGGCTCTGTTCGTCCAATATATTTTCAATCACCGTGCCAAATGAAAATCTGCGGAAAATGAGAAAATTAAAGGTTGTGGAATTTATGAACTGAATTGATGGCAGAATTTAAGGACAAAATTTCGATCTGGTATGATAAGAAGGCAGAAATGTGTGACGAACAAAAATAAAAGCGCCTTCTCAATGAGAAGGCGCTTTCAATTTTATCATGGAGCTACAAGTGAGAGATTAATCATGATCCGCTAACCACCGCTCGGCGTCAATTGCTGCCATACATCCTGTCCCGGCTGCCGTTACCGCCTGACGATAATATGAATCGGCAACATCCCCTGCAGCGAAGACCCCTTCGATATTTGTCTTCGTTGATCCTGCCTGCACTTTAAGATATCCGTTCGGATGCATCTCAAGAATGCCTTTGAACAATTCGGTATTCGGCTGATGACCAATCGCAAGGAATAATCCGTCCGCTTTGACCTGTTTCACTTCACCGGTCTTCAAGTTCTTCAGTTTCAATCCGGTCATTTTTCTTTTATTGTTCTCGGTAACACCGATGACTTCTTCGACGACAGAATTCCATTCAACAGACACTTTCGGATTTTTCAAGACACGATCCTGCATCACTTTTGACGCACGGAATTCATCCCTGCGATGCACAAGCGTCAACTTCGACGCGAACTTCGTAAGGAAACTAGCCTCTTCCATCGCTGTATCTCCGCCGCCGACAACATACACTTCCTGATTGCGGAAGAAGAATCCGTCGCACGTTGCACAAGCAGAGACTCCGTAGCCGGAATATTCTTTTTCCGATGGAAGACCGAGCCACTTTGCCGATGCTCCGGTAGAAACGATGACTGCATCAGCTGTGTACAATTCCTCATCCACCCAAACTTTGAATGGGCGTTGCGAAAAATCGACTTTCGAAACAACTTTAAATTGCGATTCTGCGCCAAACCGCAGAGCCTGTTTACGCATGATTTCCATTAACTCCGGACCTTGAATACCGTGCTCGAAGCCGGGATAATTTTCGACTTCAGTAGTAATTGTCAACTGCCCTCCCGGTTGAATTCCTTCAAAAATGAGCGGGCTTAAATTGGCGCGTGATGCGTACAATGCGGCGGTCAGTCCGGCAGGACCCGAACCGATAATGATTACTTTTCGATGATTGTTGGACATTTTTCAATAACTGGTTATTGGTGGCTTGTTGTTTGATTATTAACTCTGATCTCTGACTTCTGACTTCCGACTTCTGATAAACTCACCGACTTATGAACAATACTTGCGTTACGAATAATTCCCTCTCGCTTCGTTCTTTTGATCGGTGAATCTTTGAACTGTCGAGAAAACTCTTCTTGTGATAGTGTCATCAGTTCTACTGCTTTCGGTGCAATATTAAACTCTCTCGGATGAAATTCCCCGTGTTCGGACTCTTGTTGAAACCTGTTCCACGGGCAGACGTCCTGACAAATATCGCAACCATAAACCCAATTTTCAAATTGATCGTGATACTTTTTATCGATCTCGCCGCGATGTTCTATCGTGAGATACGAGAGGCATCTATTACTATCAACAACATACGGTTCCCGTATCGCATCGGTCGGGCATGCGTCGATGCAGGCGGTGCACGACCCGCAGAAATCTTCCATCGGGCAATCGTAATCGAGTTCTAGCGTCGTTATGATTTCACCAAGGAACACCCACGAACCGTACTCTTTTGTGATGAGATTCGTATGTTTTCCCTGCCAACCTATTCCCGCCCGTGCAGCCCAGACTTTATCCATTACAGGACCAGTATCGACATAATACCGTCCGTCCGAATCCGGCACTAATTGTTTGATGCACTCAAAGAGCGTTTGGATTCTTTTTGTAACATGAATATGGTAGTCGTCACCCCACGCATAGCGCGAAATTTTCCCTTCTTCAGAATTTTGTGAATGTTGAGTGGGGGAATAATAATTGATAGCCAGAGATATCACAGATTTTGCATTGGGAACGATTTCTTTCGGATCGATCCGCTTCTCAACATTTTTCTCCATCCATTGCATCGATGCCTGATAGCCGAGACTGAGCCATTCCTTGAGATGCTCACCTTCCACAGACAATGTTTCGGCTTTGGCAATTCCGACTTTGTGGAAGCCAAGTTCGAGCGCTTTGGATTTTATTTTTTCTGTTATGGTCAATTAAGTTTTCCGATAATCCAAAATCAATGTCATTCCTGCGTAAGCAGGAATCCATCTATAACAGGTAAAACAAATCTTTCCAATCGGGGTTCATAGATTCAATCAACTGAATTTTCCAATCACGTTTCCATCGCTTCATTTGTTTTTCTCGGGTTATTGCATCTCTTACATCTTGGTATTCTTCAAAATACACCAACATATGGACTTTGTATTTTTGCGTAAACCCCGGGATTAAACTTTCTTTATGTTGTGAAATTCTAGTTCTAAGGTTATTAGTCATCCCAATATACAAAGTGCCATTTTTCTTGCTTGTTACTATGTATACAAAGTATTTCTTATCCATACGTGGATGCCTGCTTTCGCAGGCATGACAATATCCTAATTTAAATTTCTACAAATACTTTTCCATTTTTTATTTCAACAGGAAATGTCTTCAATCTTCCATCTGCATTTGTGGAAATTCCTGTCCTTACATCGTACGCCCAACCATGCATGGGACAAGTGACAATGCCGTTCTCGAACATCCCTTCATGGAGCTTCTGAAATTTCTGATGCGGGCAGACATTGAGTACTGCACAGACTTGTCCTTCGACTTTGAAAATTACGATTTCTTCGCCATCCACGACTGCTTTCTTCCCGCGCCCCTCTTTTACCTCGTCACTATTGCAAGCAAAATAAGCCGACATAGCACCTTTGTTGTCATTTCGAGCGATGTCCTGAAAGGACGAGCGAGAAATCTGAAAATTATATCAGATTCCTCACTGCGTTCGGAATGACACTGATTAGAATTGCAATTTTTCTTTAATGGAGTATCCCTTTTCACTCTTTTGCAACTTCGCCGCAATTGTTTCAGGATCATGCTCAAAAAACAACATCCATCCCTCTTTCTCCGCTTGCGGGAGAATTCTCTTCTTCTCTTCCAATGTAACCAACGGACGCAGATCATATCCCATGATGTACGGGAATGGAATGTGAGAAGTTGTTGGAACGAGATCGCACAAAAAAAGGAGTGTATTCTTTCCATCGCTGATCTTCGGCAACTGCTGCGCCATTGTGTGCCCGTTACAAACAACAACAGAAATACCGGGAAAGATATCCTGCTCCCCTTCGGTGAATTTCAGCATGCCCCGCTCATGAAGAATCTGGAAATCGTCTTTCATAAAACTTGCGCGGTCGCGGTCTGTAGGATTTTGCGACGATTCCCAATGCGCTTTTTGTACGTAATGAGTTGCGTTGGGAAATGTCGGTTCTAATTTTTTATTGATGATCTTTGTGCTTCCCCCGCAATGGTCAAAATGCAGGTGCGTGAGGATTACGTCGGTAACTTCTTCCGGTTTTACCCCGGCATTTGCAAGAGAAGATTCGAGTGTGAATTTTGAATTATCGAGATGATAAATGTCTTTGAGTTTATCATTCCACTTGTCTCCGTTACCTGTATCGACAAGGATGGTTTTCCCTTCGCCGCGAATGAGCAGACAGCGCGCGGCAAGAACTATTCTCTGTCGTTCATCCGGCGGATTTGTCTTGGACCAAAAGACCCACGGTACAACGCCGAACATGGCGCCGCCATCGAGTGAAAAGCGCCCTGTTTCGATTGAAGTAAGTTCGTAATTTCCGATTTTCATAATAAGAATCCTTACAATACTAAAACAGGATTTCGATGATCACATTCGAAATTCTGCCTTCGATAGTCATTTAGTCTTCAGGCTTTTCTCCTGCCGGCGCCATCTTTACAAGCCGCGGCATAAATTTGGCGATTGGTTTCGCCAAATCCAACTGCGCATTCATCACATCGTGAATATTTTTATACGCCCATG
>JACPGG010000162.1 GCA_016182545.1 Ignavibacteriales bacterium | reverse complement strand
GTTGTTGTACGGGCTGACGCAAACATTCAGACCGATCTTATCAATTTCAATGTCGGCGGTTCAGCGTACAATTTACCGGCGACAGCAGGTGCGGGCAAAACTCAGATGTGGGGCGGATTCGGCGTTGTCACGATCGCAAACAATTTGACATTGCTCGGAGAACTTGATTTCATTCAGTCATTCAATACGGCGCTTACCAGGACAGTAACGGGAAATATCCTCTACACCGAAGCAAATTATATTCTTTTCGAGGGTTTTGATCTGAAACTCGGTTATGAATTCTACGATCCGAATGTCGACCTCGCCGACGGCACCGCATCGCGTATTACGATCGGTGCGGAATTCTTCCCGCTCACCGGCGTTGAAGTGCGTCCGCTCTACCGCATCAATCAGGAAGCGCCGACTGAGATCGACAATAACGAATTGCACGTCATGTTCCATTTCTATTTTTAGAGGAATTGATAGTATGACAATGAAATTTTTTCTTGCAACACTTTACATTGCTATTCTGGGTATCTCTGCATGCGAAGACATGGGAGATCCTGTGTCACCGCCCTCCACATCCGCACCATCGATCACAAGCATCATCCCCGATTCGGGAAATGTGGGGGACACGGTACGCATCGTTGGAAAGAACTTCACATCAACAACAGGTTCCGTGAAATTTGGAACTCTCTCAGCTGATGTGATTGTTTCGTGGAGCGACACACTCCTGCGGGTGAAAGTTCCCGCCGGCGCTGCCACCGGTAACGTTCTTGTGACGGCAGGAAGTAAGAACAGCAATGGTAAACAATTTATGTGCCGGCTGCCATCCCGGCAACGGCGGATTCAGTGTGGCTACCCATGCAACCATAGTCACAAGAGTGACTGTTGGGAACGGCGACGGGAGTTTGCTCGTTCAAAAACTGCGCGGGACTGCGCCCGGAGCCAGGATGCCGAACGGTGGACCGAATTTTATGACCACAACTGAAATTCAAAAATTTGTCGATTGGATCAACCAAGGGGCATTGGACAATTAACACAAAACATCGGAATATGAAAAAAACAATTTTCCTTTTGATCACTTTTTTGTTGGTTGGATTTGCGCAGGAAAAGAAAGACAAGGTCTCATTTTCAAAGGACGTGATGCCTGTGTTCTCTAAAAAGTGTTTAAGCTGCCATAACACCGAAGATGAAAGCCCGAGCGGACTGTATTTGGAAGACTATAATGAATTAATGAAGGGTGAAAGCAAGCACGGACCGGTCGTACAACCGAAAAAGGGGGAAGAAAGTATTCTGATAAAAAAACTGAGGGGAACCGCCGAGTTCGGACGACAAATGCCGCGCGGCAGAAAACCACTGGACGACGAGACCATCGACATGATCTCCCGTTGGATCGATCAGGGCGCTAAGAAAAATTAAGAAGGAATCCCCGCATGAAAATGCTTCTCCCCGCTCTCGTGTTTGTGTGTATGTCTTATATTGTATCGGCACAAACAGTTTCGTATTCCAAAGATCTTTTTCCGCTTGTAAAAGCGAAGTGCCTGAAATGTCACGAGAAGGATGACGAAAACCCGAATAACTACGCTATGGATAACGTCGATCTTATCAAGAAGAGCGGAAAGACAAAAAATATCATCGTTCCCGGCGACGGCGCAAACAGTTATCTCATCCTTAAACTCCTTCCAAAACCCCCTAAAGGGGCGCAGATGCCGATTTTTTCAAAAAAGAAATTGACGGAAGAGGAGGTCGATCTGTTCAAACGATGGATCGATCAGGGAGCCAAAGATAATTAGACAACAAAGTCCGCAAAAGCGGACTTTGCTGTAATCTTGATGATCTTGTCATAAAAAATTCTTCACTTCACAATCCCCAGCTGCCGGTACTTCTCTTCGTACTTCTTCCACAACTGCGTGTGTCGGCTCCGCAGGTCGACCTTCTTCCCCTGGATGAATTCCATCTCAACATTCGACATGATCTCGAGCGGATCACCTGTCGTCACGATCAGCGTTGCATCCTTGCCGATATCGAGCGACCCGACATGTGATTCGATGCCGAGCAGTTTTGCAGCATTAAGAGTGACCGATTTCAACGCTTCCTCTTTCGGCAGCCCGTACGCTGCGGCAGTCGCTGCCTGGAATCCGAGATTGCGTTCGTTCATGGGACCCGATATGGCATCGGAGACAGCAAATAGAATTCCTGCCTGATGAAGCTTCACAGCAAGGGTGAACGGTGTGTCATACTCATCCCACCGCCGAGCAGGCAGCACATGGACTCTCTCAATAATGACACCCACATTGTTCTCCTTCAGCAATTCCGCGATCTTCCATGAATCCCTTCCGCCATGGATGATAAAACGGAGATTCTCATCCTTAGCGAATTGAACAGCCGATTGGAGCTGCTGTATGTCGTTTGCGGAAACGATGAGCGGTATCGAGCGGTCGAACAGCGGCGCCATCGATTCCCACCGAAGATCAGTCAAATGTTTTGTAGGATCGGCTTTCTTCGCTTTTAAATACGCTCGGGCATCGGCAAATGCATTCCGCAATTCTGTGAGATTTTTTTCAATATTCTTTCTTTGTTCTTCTTCCGATTGTCGACCGGATGATGAACGGGAAATATTCATGTTTGGCCATGTAACGTACAGACCAGCCGGCGTCTTCAATGTCATCTCTTCATTCGTCCATCCGTCCATCATGATCACAGATGTTCTCCCTGCGATCAAACTCCCCGACGGAATAACGTGGGATAGCGTCACGCCGTTCGCACGTGTCGTCGGTATCAATTCGCTCTCCGGATTCACCGCAATGTCGGTGCGGACGTTCGGATTGATGCGTCCTGTCTCCGTATAATCAAGCGTCGGACGGGCTGCTTCGATTTCATTCAATCCGACCTGCGATGCGGCATTGATCAATCCTGGATAGACATGCTTGCCGGTGACGTCGATCCGTTCCGTATTTTGCGGCACGTCAATAGTAGTTCCGATCTTCGTGATCTTTCCATTCTCGAACAGCAGCATTCCTTTCTCAATCACTGCACCGCTCACGGTATGTATCGTTCCGCCGACGAGCACGATCGGCTTTTCCTGCTTCTTTGCCGGGATCGGCTCTGAGGCAATGAGCAATGGACAATGAACAATGAACAAAAAAACGGTGACCAACATTCTTACTGAAAGCCATCTCAAAAATCCCAAATCAGCGTCATTGCGAGCCGTTCTTTGGCGAAGCAATCTCGTTTTTGTTTTAATCCTCAGAGATTGCTTCGGTCGCTTCGCTCCCTCGCAATGACAGACCATTTTTGAGATGTGTTCTACAAACCTCTGACTTCTGATTTCTGTTTTCATCTCAGTTTCCTCCTTCCATAGCAATATGTTCTTCATGGCACGAATACTCACTGCTCTTTTGCGGAAGTGACGGCGAGTTACCCGAACCTTTCTTTTTCGATTTCAGCGCTTTTTGCACCAGCTCCGCTTTTTTCTTTGTTACGTCGGCTCTCATTGTCGCATCCTCAGCGATGTCGAAGAACTTCCGTCCCTCGATCCACGTCTGTTCGCATTTCGTGTAGGTCGAGAGAGGATGCCCGCTCCAAATTGTAAAGTCACCGTCCTTTCCTACTTCAAGCGAACCGACACGGTTGTCAATCCGTAATTGCTTTGCAGGATTGATCGTGACGAAATTCAGCGCATCGGTCTCGCTGACGCCGCCGTACTTCACCGCTTTTGCCGCTTCAAGATTCATCCGACGCGCCATTTCGTTGCTGTCGGAATTGTACGAGACGAGCACTCCCGCATCGTGCATCAATTTCCCGGCGTACGGGATGGCGTCGATCACTTCATATTTGTACGCCCACCAATCGCTGAAACATGAAGCGCCGACACCACGCTTTGCGATCTCATCGGCAACC
>JACPGG010000174.1 GCA_016182545.1 Ignavibacteriales bacterium | reverse complement strand
TCGGTGACAATCCGCTGATCGGTGCAAACGATGATGAATTCGGTCCGCGCTTTCCCGATATGTCCGAGCCGTACTCGAACGAATTAATTTCTCTTGCCGAAAAGGTGGCGCTGGATCTCAAAATTCAATTGCAAAAAGGGGTGTTTGTTGCAATGACCGGTCCAACGCTCGAAACCCGGGCCGAGTATCGTTTTCTTCGCACCATTGGAGCGGATGTTGTCGGTATGTCCACCGTGCCGGAAGTAATTGTTGCCGTGCATCAATCGATGCGCGTGCTCGGATTTTCAATCATGACAGATGAATGTTTCCCCGACGCATTAAAACCCGTGTCGCTGCAGGAAGTGATCGCTGTTGCGAACGGCGCCGAACCAAAACTGACCGCAATAATGAAGGAAGTAGTAACGAGACTGTAACATGTTCAAAGAACTGACCGATAAAATAAATTACTCTGAAGTCGAGAGAGAGAACCTCAAGTATTGGGAAGAGAAGAAGATCTTTGAAGAGAGTATCTCCTCACGAAACGGCAAACCACTCTACACCTTTTACGAAGGTCCGCCGACCGCCAACGGAAAGCCGGGCATACATCACATCATGGCGCGTGCGTTGAAGGATTCATTCTGCCGCTATAAAACAATGAGCGGATATCAGGTGCACCGCAAAGCGGGATGGGATACGCACGGCTTACCGGTAGAGATCGAAGTAGAAAAACAGATCGGCATCAAGCACAAAGATGAGATCCTCGATTACGGCGTCGAGAAGTTCAACAAAGCATGCCGCGAATCTGTTTGGAAGTACAAGACCGAATGGGAACAGATGACGCGCGAGATGGGATACTGGGTAGATCTTTCCGATCCGTATATCACGTTCCATAATAATTATATCGAGTCGATCTGGTGGGCGCTGAAGCGGTACTACGACGAGAATATGATCTACCGCGGCTACAAGATACAACCGTACTGCCCGCGCTGCGAAACGCCTCTCTCATCGCACGAAGTTGCTCTCGGGTACAAAGATGTCAAAGATCCGAGCGTCTATGTGAAAATGAAAGTGAAAGATGAGACGAACACGTACTTTCTCGTCTGGACGACAACGCCGTGGACATTGATCTCGAACGTTGCACTCGCCGTCCATCCCGAAATCGATTACGTGAAAGTTGAACTGCTTCACGCCGAGGGAGAAGAGACGAAACCAACCGGCGAATATTTTATTCTGGCGAAAGCGAGATTGGAAGTACTGAAAGATAAGTACGCAGTCGTGAAAGAGTTTAAGGGAAAGGATCTCCTCAAGAAAGAATACGAACGGATCTTCAACTACCATCAGGTTAAGGAAAAAGGCTGGTACGTTGTTGAAGGAAGTTTCGTCACGACCGATTCCGGTTCCGGTATCGTACACATGGCGCCGGCATACGGCGAAGATGACTATCAGACCTGCCGCAAATACGGCCTGCCGACGATCCATCCCGTGAACAAGTCCGGTGAGTTTGAAGATGCGGTGACTGATTTCAAAGGGAAGTTTGTCAAAGATGCGGATGCCGATATCATCCTCAATTTGAAAACGAGGAACATCCTGTACAAAAAGGAATCGTATCAACACAGCTATCCCCACTGCTGGCGCTGCTCGTCGCCGCTGCTCTACTACGCGCGCGATTCATGGTACATCCGCACGACTGAGTATGCAAAGCGGATGATCGATCTGAACAAACAGATCAATTGGATTCCGAAAGAAGTGGGAGAAGGGCGATTTGGCAATTGGCTGGAAGAGAATAAGGATTGGGCATTGTCGCGCGATCGATATTGGGGAACGCCGCTGCCGATCTGGATGTCGGAAGACGGGCAGACCAAAAAATGTATCGGGAGTTTCGAAGAACTGATCGGCGCGGAGTGGCTCGATGAAAACGGAAAGCCGACTGGGAAAATATTTTCAAAAGAAGATCTGAAAACTCTCGACCCTCACAAGCCGGTAATAGATCGGCTTGCCTTCAAAACTTCAGATGGAACATATCTTCGCCGTACGCAAGAAGTGATTGACGCCTGGTTCGATTCAGGCTCCATGCCATTTGCGCAATGGCATTACCCGTTTGAGAATAAGGATATTTTCGATAAAGCATATCCGGCAGATTTTATTTCGGAAGGAATCGATCAAACCCGCGGATGGTTTTATACGCTCCATTCTATCGGGACTTTTTTATCTTCCACCGGAGCATTCGGAGAAACATTAAAAAATAAACCGGCGTACAGAAATGTTCTGGTCAACGAACTGATCCTCGATAAGAGCGGACAGAAAATGTCCAAGTCGAAAGGGAACACCGTCGATCCGTTCAGTCTGATCCACAAATACGGTGCGGATGCTACTCGATGGTATCTCGTTTCAAATTCTCCCGTCTGGCGTCCCACGCTCTTCGACGAAGAGGGAATCGGGGAAGTACAGCGGAAATTTTTCAGCACGCTGGTGAATACATATTCCTTCTTTGCGCTCTATGCAAATATCGACAAGTTCGATTTCAGCGAGCCGCGCATTCCTGTGAACGAACGGGCGGAGATCGACCGATGGATCATTTCGGCGTTGAATACTTTGACCAAGCAATACACGCAGTACATGGATGAGTACGACATTACGAAAGCAGCCCGGGCTGTTTCGGATTTCACCCTTGATAACTTGTCCAACTGGTACGTGCGCCGCAACAGGCGCCGGTTCTGGAAGAGTGAAAAGGGGAGAGACAAAACGGCGGCGTACCAAACATTGTATGAATGCCTTGAATCTATTGTGAAAATGACCGCGCCAATTGCCCCTTTTCTTGCCGATGAGATCTACCGCACATTGAATTCAGCAACGAAAAAAGAAGCGTATTCATCGGTACATCTTTCGTATATTCCCAAAGTCGATACCGGCGTGATGGATGCCGAGCTTGAAGAGAGGATGGAGTATGCGATCCGTATCGTCGGTCTTGTGCGTGCGATGCGCGTGAAATCGAATCTGAAAGTACGGCAGCCGTTGCAAAAAATAATTCTTCCGATCAATGACGAACGCCATAAGCAGGAAGTGATAAAGATGGAAGACGTGATCCTGGAAGAGATTAATGTGAAAGAGATCGAATTCGTCACTGACGATTCCGGTATCGTGAAGAAGAAGGCGAAACCGAACTTCCGTACGCTCGGGCAGAAATTCGGGAAGCAGGTGCAGGAAGTTGCTGCAAAGGTTCGCGAAATGACATCGGCGGATATCTCGCACTTACAAAAAGCGGGTGTATTTGAATTTCCGCACAACGGTTCTTATTTTTCGGTCGCAAAAGAAGATGTTGAGATCCTCCATGAAGATCTGAAGGGATGGCTGGTCGAGACTGACGGTACGATCATGGTTGCACTGGATACCGAGATCACGCCGGAATTGCGCAGTGAAGGATTCGCGCGCGAGTTCGTCAATAGGGTACAGAATCTCCGCAAAGACTCGGGACTGGAAGTAACAGACAGAATATCGATCATCTATTCAGCAGGAGAAACGTTGAAGAATGCACTCGGCAGTATGATGGAGTACGTTAAACGCGAGACGCTCGCTGTAGAATTGAAGGAGGGAACGGTTGACGGGAGGAGCACAATAACGGAAGATATCAACGGCGAAGCGTGTGATATCAGCATCAAAAAAATTACATCGTAAGGGGGCACCTATGGCAAAAGCAAAGATTGCTGTGAAAAAGAAACCGACAAAGGCGAAAGCAAAGAGCGAACGGATCGCCAAAAGTGTGAAACCGAAAGCGAAAAAGGTCGTCGTTAAACCGATAAAACGAAAACCGGTGAAAGGGTACGGCGCGAGAGACCTTGCATACTTCAAGCAGATCATCACCGAGAAGAGGAAAGAGATCCTCGAAGAACTGGCGATCTTAAAAGAGAGCATGATGGATGTGACGACGGGAGAGTACGCCAGTGAGAATTCCACCTACTCCATGCACATGGAACAGGGAACCGACGCGATGGAACGGGAGAAGACATTCCTCTTTGCCTCACGCGAAGGGAAATTCCTGAATTATCTCGACGACGCACTGCGCCGAATCGAAAAAGGGACCTACGGTTTCTGCATCGAGTGCATCGACGAGCCGAAGTATCTCTGCAAGACCTGCCCGTTGATCCCGAAAGAAAGGCTGGAAGCAGTCCCTCACGCCCAGATGTGTGTGGAATGCAAGAATCTGAAACAAAAATTTTAACCAGACAGACGGAAAGAAACGCTGCGTGAGAGTATTGTACGTTACCGCCTTTATCGTGATCTCGGACCAGATCACCAAATTCCTGGTCAAGGGAATTTCCATTCCGTTCCTCGGCATCAATATCGAAGGGATGCCCCTCGGTAGTTCTATTCCTGTGCTCGGAGATTTCCTCCGGCTGACGTTCATCGAGAATCCCGGTATGGCATTCGGGATCGAGATCGGCGGGAAGTTTTTTCTGACGCTCTTCTCCATCATCGCCAGTTTCGGCATCCTGATGTACCTCTTTATGATGCGAAAAGAGAGTTTTGTGTTCCGGCTCTCACTTGCCTGCATTTTGGGTGGCGCGATCGGGAATCTTATTGACCGTGTCTTTTACGGCGTGTGGTACGGCGAAAGCGGCTGGTTCCACGGAAAGGTCGTTGATTTTGTTGATGTCGATTTCTTCAATATCGATATTCTCGGATTCCATCTGCAGCGCTTCTGGGTCTTCAATATTGCCGATGCTTCCGTCACGGTCGGTGTGCTGATGATGCTGATCTTTCATCGGTCGTTCGTCAAGGATGAAGAAGAACTGTCACCTCTTGAGACATCGTCGCGTTCCGAAGCAACCGAGTCGTCAACCCCGTCCTGATGAATGTATAGCCGAGCTCCGCTCGGCGGCACGTACCACTAAGCGCGCCGACCGGGAGGTCGGCGATACAAATGAAAAATCACTTTGAGATCCATATCCCGCCCGGTCAATCCAAAGAGCGGCTCGATTCCTATCTAACCTCGCACATCGAAAATGCAACCCGCACGAAAGTACAGGAAGCGATCAAGAACGGAGAGATCACCGTTAACGGCAGGAGCATAAAACCAAGTTATTTCGTCCAGCCGAACGACGTCATTGCCATAAATCTCAATCGCCCCGATCCGCCCGAGGTAAAAGCCGAAAAGATCCCGCTCGATATCGTCTATGAAGACGACTATCTGCTTGTTGTGAACAAGCCGGCGGGAATGGTGACGCATCCCGCCTATAAAAATTACTCCGGCACCCTCGTCAATGCATTGATGCATCATTCGGAGAAACTCTCGCAATTACATTCCGATGAAGATGAGGAATTCGATATCGTTCGTCCCGGAATTGTGCATCGGCTGGACAAGGACACGAGCGGATTGCTTGTGGTGGCAAAAGACGAGACGACGCATCAAAAACTTGCAAAGCAATTCGCCGCAAAAACGTCCGAACGTGAGTATAATGCGATTGTGTGGGGACGATTCAAAAAAACATCGGGCGTGATCGATGCACCGCTAGGCAGGAGCAAAAGTGACCGGAAGAAGGTCGCCGTCACCGCCGATGGGAAACACGCCGTGACGGAGTACGAAGTGATCGAACAGTTCGGCTATCTTGCGCTGGTGAAACTCCATCTCCGTACCGGTCGCACGCACCAGATACGTGTTCACCTTGCCCATATCAATCATCCGGTCTTCGGCGATGAGACATACGGCGGAAGAGAAATTGTTATCGGCGGTATCGAAGGGAAGAAGAGGGCAGAAATTAAAAATCTGTTGGAGATGATGCCGCGTCAGGCACTCCACGCCAAAAAATTAGGATTTGTTCATCCGGTTTCTAAAGAGATGATGAGGTTTGAGAGTGAAATGCCGGGGGATATGACAACACTACTTAAAATATTGAATCCATAATCTCTTATTGCG
>JACPGG010000173.1 GCA_016182545.1 Ignavibacteriales bacterium | reverse complement strand
GCACGTGCCATTTTAATCCCGCCAACATCGGGGGAGACGACAGTCAAATCAGGGACCTTCTGCTTCCGCAGGTGGTCAACGAACACGACCGAAGAGTATATATGATCCACTGGTATGTCAAAGAAACCTTGTATTTGCGGTGCATGAAGATCCATGCAAATGATTCGATCACAGCCCGCTTTTGTCAGCAGATTCGCAACCAGTTTTGAAGTAATTGCAACCCGCGGTTGATCTTTGCGGTCTTGACGCGCATACCCAAAGTAGGGGATTACCGCAGTCACTTTACGAGCAGATGCACGTTTTGCAGCATCGATTGTGATCAGCAACTCCAACAAGTTCTCGGCAGGAGGTGTTGTCGATTGAATGATGAAAACATCCGCACCGCGAACATTGTCAATGAACTTGACCCAAATTTCACCGTCACTAAAGTCCTGGATTTCCAATTTCCCAAGCGGTTCTCCCAAATGATGAGCTATTTTCTCTGCCAAAGGACGGTTTGAACGTCCGGAAAAAATTTTCAGTTGGGGCATATTCGGGCTTCCAGAAATCGAAACAATAGTCTGCTTCAGTTCACTAAAATATCAAAAAATCAGAAGATAGTCAACGTTTTTTCTAATTGTACCATATGTTCATACAAAGTTGACTTTACCTAAAGGTTTGGGTATTTTTACTCACGTTTCATATGGAAATTGTTGAGGGGAATCATTCAAGTTTCATATTTATTACCATTGGAGGATTAATGGAAGTAATCAGAAAGACATTTGCCATGGATCAAACCGAATCGCAATCATCAATTGTCGCTCAAGTTGGCTGGATAAGTACCTTTGCTGGACTGACCGCATTAGGCGCACAAGTTGAGATACCGCACCAACCTGTCCCGTTTACATTGCAAACTTTTTTTGTTCTTCTATCCGGTGCTTTTCTTGGGGCTAGAAACGGTGCTTTAGCACAAATTCTTTATCTTGCCATCGGTACTTTAGGTCTTCCTGTGTTTTCCGGAGCGTCATTTGGATTGATAAAAATTTTGGGACCTACAGGAGGATACTTACTGAGTTTTCCCATTGCAGCAGCCATAGTCGGGTATTTGGTGAACTTGCGGAGAGGATATTTTTGGACACTTGGTTCAATGTTCGTTGCACTTACGATCATCTTCACAATTGGTTCATTGCACCTCAACTTTGTCGCAATCCATGATCTTCAGCAAGCATTTATGAGTGGATTTTTGATTTTCTCGTGGTGGGATATTCTCAAATTAACTGCGGCAGCTGCAATCTATACAGAATTTTCAAAACGATATCGACGACTTCCGTAAAAACCTGACTAAAAAAAATTCTCTCTTATTGAGAGGATTTTTTTTAACTATCGAAAATTCAAGTAAGCGTGCCATCGTTTATACAGTTCTGCAGTAGCCAGTACATCGCCATAACAATACTCAGCAATATCTTTAAATCTCTTTTCATCGAATAGTTTTTTCATATCAAGTCCGGTGATCCCTTTTGCTTTTGGGCTTGTGATTCCAAACGATTTACTGTAGAAATCGAGACTAAATCTTCGAGTTGCCTGGTAGAACGTAAGTTGCTCCAAAAGGTCGCAATGGATATCTGCATCATACCGATACGGCATCAGATTCCGGCTTGTTTGAATTCCAAGTTTTGCCGAGCGGAGCAGAAGGAACGGGCAATCAAAACTTCTTCCGTTAAACGTGATAAATTGATCATACTTAGGAATCACGGTCCAAAAATTCTTGAGAATTTCTTCTTCAGTTCCCGAACTGTAATGACAGGTATTGTCATCGTTATAGTACTCTTCTTTGGTATTGGATTGAAAGAATACTTTGCCACGTTGAGTATCTGGATTGTAGAGAGCGATACAGAGAACTTGAGCTGTCAAGGCGTGTAAATTGAGATTCTTTTTCAGGTCTTCAATCTTCTCTTCAGAATCTGCAAACCGCATCAAATATGTTTGAGATTCCAGATCGAATGATTCGAGGGGAAATCCGAGAGTCTCAATATCGAATACAATGCGGCTCATACCTGAGTGATCCTATAGTTTTTTAATCCCCAATTTGTTTCTTTTGCTGTCACGAGAATAATTGTATAAATGGGCACGGCGAGAACCATTCCCATCACACCGAGAGTTTCATTTCCGACAAGAATAACAATGAACATCGTTAACGGATGAATATCCATGATCCTGCTGAACACTGCGGGCTGAATAAGCATTTGATCAATTTGCTGTATTCCAATTGTAATAATTGCGATCCAGGGCAGCATGCTCAAATCACCAAACTGAATAATTGAAATTAGAAGCACGGGAATTGCTCCAATGAACGGACCGGCGAACGGTATCACATTTGTTATTCCGCCGATCATACCGAGAACAGTTGCGTAGTTTATACCGAACGAGAAATAACAAATAGTGTAGAGTACGGCGACGATTGCAGATTCGGTGACCGTGCCGCGGATATATTTACTCAGCTGATCTTCGATCTTATTCAATATGTTGAGCGTCATTTCAAAATATTTGTTCGACATGTTTCGGATGAATGATTTTTGCATCGAATAATAATCGTTCAATAGGAAGAAGGTAATGAATGGAACGATCATGAGCGATGCGGCGGTACCGACCAAACTCGATAATGTGCTGCCGGCTGCATTCCCGAATGCGATCAGGGCTGAGTTGAGCTGTTCGCGTATCGCTTCGGATTTGAGGAACGGGACTTGAAACGAGATTTGCGTACTGAGTTCATTCAGCATTTTCGGAAGTTGGTCTTTGCCGAATGCGGCAGAGATTTGTGAGACCTGTGTGGTGATGACAGGAAGCAACAGGAAGATCACAAGTACAACAATGCTGCCGAGACCGGTAAAGACCAGTAGCACGGCAAACCATCGTACAGCCCCTAAATTCTCAATGTAATCCACGATCGGTTTTAGTATGAAGGTGAGGGTGAACGATACTACAAGAATCAAAAACAGGTCTTCGAACGTCGATAGAACAAAAATCGGCAATGCGATCGCCATCGTCACGAGAAATACTTTCCAATGCCTGCTGCGGAAAAAATTCTTTTCTTCTTTCATGATTTCACCAATTGGTTTGCTATCTTTATTGATAACGACGACTCATATCCTCGCCGGAGGAGATGTTCGTAAATTTTCTTTTTTTTTGCAAGGGAAGGGAGGGAAGAAATTCTTTTATACTTTCGTTCGGCTTCTTTTAATGCAAGGCTTGACTCTTTTTCCGGAGTATATAAATCCTGCAATATTTCTTCAATCGTTGCTTTTTCAATTCCTTTTTTCAAAAGTAATTGTTTCATTGTTGCTTTGCCGACAGGTTTGAGAATAAGTCTGTCCCTGCAAAGCATTCGTGCGAATTCGGCATCATTAAGAAGTTTATTCTCTTGTAAAAATGCGAGCGCACG
>JACPGG010000172.1 GCA_016182545.1 Ignavibacteriales bacterium | reverse complement strand
ATTAAGTTATTCATATATGAGTTTAGTCACAACAAGCATTTATTTATAGTAAGTAGGGTCATCATACCAATTTAAATAATTGTTAACTCTGAAGTAAATGTCTTTCACATTTGCAATCTGTCTCGTAGAATATGAATCGTACACGACTGTTTCGTCGTAACTGCTGGATGGCGGTGCACCTTTCCCAATTCCATACCCATAGGTGATGTGTACTTCGGATTTTTTGTATGCCGAAATACCAATGGAATCAAATTCAACACCCCTTTCACTGCCCGTAGATTCGTTGAGATTGGAAGTTTGCGCTTTATTCGAAACTATCTGCATTGATACTTTCGGTTCCCACGTAATCGGATCACCACCTACAACATAAACCGTGACAGGTTCTTGCCCGATCAGGTAGCTTCGGTCCATGATATCCTCATAATTGTTGATCTTCTCGGCAAGACGGAAGAGTACCGCTTCAGGATATTCCTGTAACGTCATAATCGTTGTACCGCTGTCATCGCTCGACTCAATTCTTGAATAAAATTTTCCGCTGTCAGTGATATAAAAGGAAGCACTCACAAAGTTGTTCACAGATGACATCATGTGGTACTGATCTCTCTCAGTTCTGTCTATCAGCGTTCCCACTTTTTGACTGACAATAACCAATTTCAACGTGTCTTGAAGAATATCTTGCGCGATAGAATTGATTGTAAGAATGCAGAGGAAGAGGAAAAATTTAAGTGCTTTCATAGAGTTCACCTTGGTGCAGGGGGAATGGGTGGATTCATCTGCCAAATAAAATTTTGTTCTAAGGATGGTAGGGTTTATTTCAGTAGCAAGCGAGGGCGAATTATAGTGTTGGAAAAAAATAAGTAAGAGAAACTCATCTTTTAATCGGTTTATTTTACTCTCTTCACTACAACAATCGTTTTATCATCGGAGTATTTGCTCTTTGCACTGAATTTTTGGATATCCTCAACGATAAGTTTCGCAATGTTCTGTGCCTTTTCATTTTTAAGTTCGATCAGTTTCTTAATGAGCCGTTCTTCGGAGTATTGGTTCCCGGCAGCGTCCATTGATTCCGAGACTCCGTCGGTAAATAACAGCATAATGTCTCCCTTTGCGAGCATTAATCCCTCGCTGCGGTACATCTGGTCGGGAAACGGTCCGATGATATTACCGGTTGCTTCCAATAATTCGGTTGAATTTGTTTTTGCCCGGTACACGATCGGACTTGTATGTCCGGCATTCACGTAGACGCACAATCCTTGCTTGTCGTTCGAGAGCTCGGCATAGAACAACGTCAGGATTCTATCGTCGGGAAAAGTGCGATGCACGAGTGAATTAATATTGCGGATCAAGTTGCTGATCTTTGTCTGGTAACTTGCACCCATACGCAGTGCACCGGAAACATACAGCGCCTGAACGGCGGCAGACAGTCCTTTACTCGCGGCATCACCAATCACGATGCCGACTCGGTCTTTCTCATCACTCACGATGTAATCGAAAAAATCTCCTCCCACAACACGGTCTGCCAGCGAAATCCCGAACATCTCGTAGTTGTGAAAATGCAATTCGTGTTCCGGCAGGATGCTTCGCTGAATGTCGCGTGCTTTATCGAGATCCTTTAATAACAGTGAGGAGCGTTTTTCGATACTTCTATTCTTCAGCATTGAAGAGACGGCGATCCCGATAATATTCAGTGTCGGAGCAACCTGCTCATGGTCAAGCGATGTATTGAATGATAGAATATAACTGAAATAATCTGATCCCTTCACCTTAAAAATTTCTCCGACTCCTGTCGCCGAATATTTGCCGATCCCTTTGCTGCGAAGATATTCATTTGTCTCCTTGGCAACGATCGTGCGATGCCGTGCCAGTTGCTTGAACATTTTGTAATCGTCCACCTTCAGTGAGAAATGTGGTTTAATCTTTTCCACCATTCCTGCCTGGGCGATCAGCTCGTACGTCGCTTTGTGCGCATCAAGTTTCCACACCCTTCCACCTTTTATTTCAATCCGGTCGTTTTCAACGATCTGGTGCAGCACGTGCGTGAGGAGTTCTTCCGTTGAAGAGAATTGTTTATTGGCAAAACTTTCGATTGTTTTATGAAGCGAACGCTGATTCATTGTTTCCCACTGTTAAGAATATTTATGAACGACGGTCAATATATCTAAAGTTATGATTGTACAACGTGACAGAGTTCTCATTTATTTCCAAGATCAAGATTCCGCAATTGAAGCGATAATGTTTCTATAGAAAGTTGCACTTCCCGAATTGAGAGTGCCAACGAGATCAACATCAGCACCAAACTCAGACCAAACGTCCATGTGGCAACAATTTGAAACCCGGCAAAAAGAAAAATCATGCACAGAACTCCGCCGAAGAAACTTGCAACGCCGAATGTTTGTGTGTTTTTAATGATCCGAATCCGGCGTTGAAGACTGACCAATTGTTCTTTGATGATCTCATCTTCTTTGTCGGCGTATCGTGCGTATAGGTCACGGGTGAGAGCTGCCAAGGCAAGAAAACGATTTGTGTACGCGAGCAGCAGCAAAGACAATGCGGGGAATAATAGTGCCGGAGTTGTGAGTGTAATATCCATTATAATCCTGCTATAACATATGCTGTGATGTAGAACCGTTGACAATCTACGAAGATTTGTCTAATATTGCTTCGACTTTGCAAGGAAAATAACTTCTCACCTTCAATTTTTAAGGAGCATTATGAAAAAAATTTCTCTTCTCGTCATTGTTGTTGTATCACTCGTTATCGGTGGCATGTTCATCGGTTGCGATAAGGAGGAAAATCCGACAGGCTCGACACCCGGAAGCGGTAACGGCATCTTCAAAACTGCCGGGACATTCAGCTTCTCATCCGACCGGGGTAACTTTTCCGTGAACGGGATATTTGATACACTCTTTCTGTCGACAAATGCATCCGGTGCATTCCAATATACAGAAGATGGGGCGAATCTGATTTTTGTCTACGCCTATGATATGAGAGATACGTCAAACGTCCGGGTCGTGTTTTCCGGGGTTGTCGATACTCTCACCGCTGTCAGCACAGGAACATATTCATTTGAGGACATTAATGGCTCGCGATTCGGCATCTTCGGATATATGGCGGATATTACCGATGCAGCACATTCTGCATTTTATATCCTGACCTCAGGAGGCATCTCAGTCAGTACGCTTACCACATCCACCATCTCCGGTACATTCTCGGGAAACGGTTTCGATGCTTTTGATACTCTCAATACAATTGCTGTTACGAACGGTAGCTTCAACACCCCTATCGTTGAAAAGTATTTTGGATATGGGAGAGATGACGCAGGATTAGTGCAGGAACGAATAAAAGCGATGGTGCACAGGGAATTATTTAAATAAGAACGTGGATAGAATAACAAAGCCGAATTCAATATTCGGCTTTTTATTTTCAAATAAGGCAACTTTTCAACGACTCATTTGGATTGTCGTCTTCTCTTCCTTCGCGATGCTTTGTTCCGATATGAAGCGATCATATGTCATTGAATCGTATATGAAATCAAGCGTCGGAATAAAATTGAATTCCTTCCCGCCGAATTTTCTCTTAAAGACACTGATCGCATGCCATGAATTTGTCTGATCGTTTTCCGGTGAGACGCCCCACAGATCGTACCACGCCAATCCCATAGCTTTCGCCCTGCGCATTATTTCAAAATGCAGAAGATATGGAGCCATAACACTTCTGTATTGTATCAGTGATCCCCCAAAGAAATATGTTGCCCGATCACCGAAATAGACGACAATTGCGGCGGCAAGTCTTCTTCCCAAATATTCGGCAAAATAGATCGATCCGCGCTCTTGCAACAACAGTATCGACATCATTTCGCGAAAGTATCCAGACGGTTTAGTCTCGATGTCGTGTCGGGTCGTGGTTCTTTTGTAGAGCCGGATGAAATCCATTATTCCCTGCTGAGAGTTATCTTCTACAACGGTAATTCCGTGTCTCTGAGCCACGCGGATGTTGTATCTCCCTTTCGGTTTCATTCGTGCTAGGATTGTTTCTTCCGGAGCGGTGAGATCGACACAAATTGTGTTGCGGGGTTCTCTGAAGGGATCTTTGAAAGGCGGAACTTGAAATCCCGTTACATATCCAGGTTGCTGTAACCATCGCGGTTCTATCAGTAGATGGCTGACGATTTTCGATTCCTTCTGACGTCTCTGATCGATCTGTCTGAGAATTGCATCAAACACTTCGCCTGCAAATTCCTCATCCTTGAATAGAACGGGACCTTCAGGGATGTAGTAAAAGCATGCATCGTCAGCATAGGAATATTTCATCACGACGGCGCCGCCGACAATTGCGCCGTTGTTTTTGGGTATAACAGCGAAGTGTTCGTATCCCGCTGCGAGTCGGAAGTCTGCCCACCAGGACGATTGCATGAACCCACTCTCGGGAGTCGCTTCAACAAATGAAATATTGTCATCGCGAGCCGTTTTT
Source organism: Ignavibacteriales bacterium (assembly GCA_016182545.1). GTDB lineage: Bacteria > Bacteroidota > Ignavibacteria > UBA10030 > UBA8401 > SpSt-333. Next base: position 2,037 of record JACPGG010000172.1, on the reverse strand, counting down.
GGGCGAAGCAATCTCCTAAAACTGCGGGAATTGCTTCAGTCATTACACTCCCCCGCAATGATTATCCATTTCTGAGATGGGTTCTAAAAAGAATTTTTCAGATTTCTTTAACATTCGCGTTCTTCAAAAAAAATAATGAACGCCTTACTCGTACCCTCGAGTACCATCGATGCTGAATTTTCCCGGACCTACTGCCGAGATATACAGAAAAATAAAGCAATACAACATTGCCAATTCTCCTCCATTCAATAGAGGCCAAAATTCTTGCGGTGCATGAACTTTAAAGTATGCAACTGCCATTTCTCCCGACAGGACAAATGCGAATGGTCTTGTCAAGAAACCTATCATCAGAAAAAATCCTCCAACAGTCTCCAGTATTCCTGCTATACCGTACAAAGTTGTAATGGTGTCGACATTAATCGGCTCGCCTGACGGGAAACCGAAAAGCTTTTGTGTTCCGTGCGCCATAAAAAGAAACGCAACAACTATCCTCATCAGTCCCAACAAGTACGACGAATAATCGGAATATTTCATTTTCCAAAGATCTCCCTTCTCCATCACTATTGAATAGTGACCGGGACTCTAACAACATTTGTCCATTGATTCTGACCTTCGTTGATCACTTCACCGACATTCACTTCCACTTCCAAAATATAATTTCCCGCAACGATCCCTGTAACATCGAGCCACTGACAGTCAAGTGAACGATCATAGACATCTCCCCACCCGACTGAAATTCCCTGGTAATCGCAATCGTATCCACGGCTTGGATATCCTGACCAGTATTGCCGTGAATCGAGCAGACAGAATGCCTGCTTTCGCCCGATCACCAGGCGATCATTGTTTGCATTGAGAAGCCTGTACTCCGCAAATTGCTTAAAGTGATAATGCCCGTGACATGGGCTGTAATCAAACAATTGAGGATTGTCGGAAGGATTTCCGAAGAAAAGATCGGCGGTTCCGTAGTTAGGTACTATGACTGTAAAGCGGAGCAATTTCCTTCTTCCCGGTAATGCACATCCTTCAACAACAGCGCAACTGCTTGAGCTGAGCGTTCTCCACCGGATCTGCACACTTGATCGAAGTGCATTTGCATCGACAGTCAGGTCCGGTGCATACTCTGCTGGTGGAGCAGCTGCGGTCGTAAAACTCCACACCTGTGACCAATCACTCGTGCCTGAGGCATTTGAAGCGTTGACCCGCCAATAGTATGTTGTACTATACGATAAATTATTCATTGCAAACGATGTGGAAGTGATGTTCGCTTGATCTTTGACAAAGTTACTGAATGCCGGATTTGTTGAAACTTGAATTCTGTACGATGCTGCATCAACCGATGCATTCCATGCGAGTGTCGGATTTATTTCAACTCCTGTTGCATTATTTGCCGGTGATGCCAATGCAGGTGAAACAGGAGGATTTCCTGTTGGCTGACCACCGCTGAATCGAAATTCATCGATATAAAATGTTTTTGCCGTCCCGCTCACTTCCTGCAATGCAATGCGGTTGATGACCTGTCCGTTCGGACTTAGATCACCGGTGGAAACAGAAATCACGGTCCATTGATTTACCGGCACCGCTCCGTAACTAATCGTCGGAAAAGATTCTCCCTGATCATTCTCGGCAAATATGTTCAACGTTGTGCCGGTTGAAGTTGCATAGATTGCAAATTCCAGACTCTGGTACGACGAGGGAGTAATACCGGTCGTGTACCAGTTGCCATAATGAAGACTCAATGCTCCCCACGCACTTGTCAATACAACTTTTGCGGATGCACTTCCTGCATATACATGTTCAGTGCTGTTGAACGTAACCGATGCGCTCCATGAAGCATTGATCCACGGTGAAACCAATGCATCATTATAGATCAGCAGATCGGCAGCTGCTGTTCTGTTCAACGATCTTACTTCTGAATCAGTTATTTGCTGCTTCTGCTCGGTGGGAATAGTTGGCGATTGCTCGTTGCACGAGTGAAGAAGAAAGATAACGCCGCAAAGGAACAGGCAGAAATAAAGTTTGTACATATTATGGTGTGTC
>JACPGG010000158.1 GCA_016182545.1 Ignavibacteriales bacterium | reverse complement strand
TGACTTTCCAGTTCTTGAGGTGGGTATCGACGCCGATAAAGAAGTGAGAATCGGCAAACGAAAGCGGTTTTGTGGTATTCATAAAAAGCCTCCCTAAGTTGTGATAATGAGAAGGTAGACTTTTTAAACATAACTTCTGACCACGCAACCGCCTACGCTCCGAGTGATCGAAATTGAGTTCTCAACACATGACATATGATAAAAATAGTCGTCAGCATTTTAATCAACGGTCTCCACGCTCTGCAGCGTTGCGTGGCGGCTTAGTTCCAGTCCGTTAACCCGCAAGTGCAATTATGAAGAATATAATGGTTTCGATCTTGATTTGTCTTTCTTCAATAGTATTTGGATGTAAAGAATCTACGACTGAAATGAAAGAAGATAATACCCCACGATTGATCCTTACTGCGGATAAAATGTCAGGTTCTTCGCCAATGACAGTTAAGTTCACGGGAAAATTTCTTGGAAAAATTGATACGATACAAATGTTAGTTCCAGACTTCTTTCTGTTCCCTGGTCATGGAAAGACATTGATTCGTTATGCATTGCCTGACACGACACAACCGGCAAAACAATTTTATACTGAGGAACGCACCTATACAGGTCAAGGAGTCGTAAAATTGGTTATGGTACTTCAGAGCAAATACAGGGATATTTATTCAGATACTTTAACCATTACAATTAATTAGGCATTGCGGGCTAACCATATTAAAAAGGACGAAGTTCTGCAAAAGGCGGATTTCGCATAGAACGCTCCACATGAAAAAAAGATATCCCGCAGCATCCCGGAACACATCATCGGGGTGTGCCGCTTTTCGCATTCCGCAGGAGTGGCATTTGCCCTCTTTTGCATTCCGTCGGAACGACATTCCAAACAGCGGAACATAAAGCGGAACCGAAAACAAAGTTCATTTGCACCAGAGGTGCATCCGCCTTTGGCGGATTTACAGTCCATTAGACATCACAAAGGATATTAAAGTATGTCTGAAATGAAGGATAGCTGGAAAGACGGATCAACATACGAGGATTTTATGGGTAGATGGAGCCGTCAGCTCGCGCCGAAATTTGTGGCTTGGCTAGGTCTACCGGTTGGGGGACATTGGCTAGATGTAGGATGCGGCACGGGCGCATTGACTGAATCTATTTGTCTTCATGCGGATCCCGCCTCGGTTCTGGGTTGCGATCCCTCAGCGCCGTTTGTTGAGTACGCCAATCAACATTCTCGTTACAAACAAGCGACATTTAAAGTGCATAGCGTAGGTTCACTTCCAACGCGCGTGGGCGGCTATAGTTGTGTCACGTCGTTGCTTGCCCTCAACTTTTTTTCCGATGTAGAAGCTTCTGTACGAGAAATGCGAAGTCTTGTTCGACAAGGAGGGAATGTTTCAGCGTGTGTCTGGGACTATGCGGGAAAGATGGAATTTCTTCGATACTTTTGGGATGCAGTCGTGGCAGAGAATCCGCATGCAAGGAATAAGGACGAAGGAGTTCGATTCCCTATCTGTAATCCAAAGGCACTCACGCAATTATTTGGTGCAGCTGGCCTCGATGACATAGTGTGCGAAGCTATCGAAATTCCGACGAAGTTTGATAACTTTGATGATTACTGGCAACCGTTTCTAGCCGGAACAGGTCCTGCTGCCTCTTACGTTGCATCGCTAAACCATAGTCAGCGTGGGGATCTGGTGCGCAACCTGAAGCAGAACCTGCCGATGAACGAAATGAGCAAAATAGCGCTTGTTGCTCGGGCATGGGCAGTTCGAGGTACGGTAAGTTAACCAACCTGCCGCTTAAGAAAGTACTGTGTTAAAAGCCAATAGTAACATGATAATATGTCAAAGAGCAGTACAGCGATTTAGACAGTGTTGTAATTTGGATCAAACGTTGAGTTGTTCTTCCAGAGCGTGTAGATCAGCAAGAGCAGTTTCCGGGGAACAGCGATGAGAGCGAGTTTTTCTGTCCCGCTGTGATGAGCCGTTGATAAAAGTCCTTTAGGAGAGGATTATACCGGCAGGCAGGTTTACACACGGCTTACTGTCCGCCATTGGCGGAGTTCCGGTCCGTTAGCGCGCAAGAATTATTTTTAACTCGATGACACAATATGGTCTGAACGCCGATAGAAGGGAACGATATACATGAAAGATTTGGTGTTTGCTTTTATCACTGCGATGTTGTTTGTTGGATGCACATCTTCATACATTGTCTCTCCGCTTGGTCGAGAAAACTCCATAAGCTATGAGGAATTCAATGGTAAAGCCAGGGGAGAAACAAATAGGATACAAATGGTAAACGGTCAACAAACAGAAGGAAGAAACGTCCAAGTAAGCAGTGATTCGGTATTGTGGCTTGATGAACGTACGGGCAAGACATTTGGTGCAAGGATCGATGAAGTCAAGATGGTGATTCGCAGGGACAATTGGTTTGGAGCATTAGAGGGATTTGGATTCGGTCTCTTTACCGGAGGAGCCTCCGGTGCTATATTGAGCATCGGGGAACATTCAAGTTTTCTGGGCGATACTTATCTTTGGGCTTATTACGCTATTGGATTAGGAGTACCAGGCGGAGTTCTCGGCGCGATAATTGGAGGGGCTATCGGAGATACATACAATTATCAATTTGTGGAAAGGACAGACAACGCAAAAAAATGAATTGGCGCGAACTGTCTTCAAAGACTTCAGGAACTTGAGCAACGAGAACGTTGACCCTATCCGGAATTGTCAATCAAATATTCTACAGCGTACAACCTAACCAGGGTTTCTGGTCACGGGCATTCTTTTCTGACTCGAAAGATATCTTGTCGCGCTTGCCTCTCCTATGACTTTGCCAATGATTTTACGATACTGGGTTTTGTTATAGAGGACAACATACGAGCCGCTCTTTTGGCGACCACACAATAGGTTTGCACAATGAAACCAATTATGGATTTTGGTGCATCATTAATGAAAGTGAAATGTAATTTATTTCCATAAAGCATCATATGCCTCAACGCTATTTTTACAACCTGCATAGATCCGGCACATTGTTCCGTTCCATCTTGCTCTTGATATTATTCTGCCCATTATCGATTCTGTCGCAAACGAATGATGAATCTACAATCACAAACATACTGAATCCGTTTCTAAACATTGATGCGGGATATTTAATACGGCGTAATGCTCAAAGTAATAACGAAGACTTCAGTATCGAGTATGCCAGAGAGGATTTTAAAGTAGTGACGCTGAACCTTAACACAGGGATGATGAATCAGTCGTTGTTGACTTTCAACTATCAACGGACGTCCCCACGAAGGACTTTTCAGCAGGATTTGCTGGAATCTGATATAAACAAAGTCCAGGGGCTTGAACGATACAAATTCGGAATCATTCTCGATGCTCTCATGCGATACCTTCTTCCTGAACATCCTTTGGTGAGAACATTGCTCTCCGTGCGTTTCAGATATATTCGCGAATCGAGTCAAACAAACGCAATAGTGACAGAGCGATTCACGTACCTTCCGAAAAATAGCATTATCAATTATGCTGCCCGGACTGCAGAGAATGCCGTCGCTCTCCCGCAATGGACTTCGTACTATTTTAAGACCGTCTATGATTACTATGAAACCACTGTGCGGCTTCCTACTTTATTGCCGCAGTATGAAGGGACGTTCGGTGGATTACGTATCGGGTACGCAATTTGGGAATACCAACGGCCGTTTTCTACAAATGTTGTACAGATTAACGGTAACCCTGTTGTCTATGATGCAAATCCAGTGGTCAAATCCATTGTGATGGTGTTTGAAGCACTGGACGAAGGAAGTCCGGGATTACATTTCGACGGTACATTAAGTTTAGGGGTGGACAATGTCTTGAAGTCATGGTTGAATTGGAATCACGTGGCAGAATTTCAGCGGCAAAATACAGAAGTACAATACAGCACAAGCCGTTTTGAAATAAACATCTGGTATAATCTTTATACGCAACCTGTCAAAGCAAAAGGGGTTTTCGTTACTCTCGGCGGCTCAATTCACGGTTTCAATTTTAATATCGTGCATGTGTTGGATGTCAGTGAAAAAGAGAGCAAAGTGATAAAGCGGGTGGAAAACAGCGACATCTTTGGTCGGCTGTGGATGACGATATCGTTGCGACTTTAATTTACTCTAGACTCATTTCCGAAATAAAAATAGTACAGCAACCCCTCCCCGGCACTCACTGCTAGCAGGGAGAGTGCATCCCTGTTGAGCCAAAGCCCGAGTCCTGCTTCGTCGATGATATTCCTGAATGCAAACGAACTGATCGACCAGCCGACCGAAAAGATCAATACCAGAAATCCGACCGTTAAAAAACCTCCGCTCACTCCTTCGCGCTGGTATTCCCGCGTGAATGCGTATGTGAATCCGACGATGTGAAGATAAAAGACGATAAGGGGTATCATAGATCAGTACGCATCTTTTCCAAAAACGACGGCGTGGAGTGTCTTGAAGATTATTTTCAGATCGAAAACGAGAGACCAGTTCTCAACATAATAGATATCGTATTTTGTCCGTTCTTCAATTGGCGCATCGCCTCGCAGTCCGTTGACCTGTGCCCAGCCGGTCATCCCTGTCTTTACGCGATGCCGCTCAAGATAGCGCGGAATGCGTTCACGGAACTGTTCAACAAAGAAGGGGCGCTCCGGGCGCGGTCCTACCACGCTCATGTCGCCGCGCAACACATTCCAGAATTGAGGAAGTTCGTCCAAACTGGTGCGGCGAAGGATCTTACCGATCGTTGTCGTGCGGTTGTCATTCTTTTTGGCGCGGAGCGGACCGGACTGCTGCTCTGCATCAATACGCATTGAACGGAACTTGATCAATGAGAAACTCCGTTCGTCCAATCCTATCCGTTCCTGTATGTAAAAAACGGGACCCGGCGATGTCAGTTTGATGATCGCAGCCATCAGCGCCATGATCGGTAACGTGAGGACCAAAATAAAGATGGAAAATAGTACATCGAATGCTCTTTTTAACACTCTGTTCCACGATGTCAACGGAATATCCTTTAACCTGATAAATGGCAGCCCTTCGATCTCCTGAATGCGGACGCGGCTTGTCATTAATTCAAGAATATCGGGGACCATCATGAACTCGATGTTCTTTCCTTCGGTATTTTGCAGCAGCGTGATCAGTTGCTCTTGTTCGTTATGCGTCAGTGCGATGAGTGCACTTTGAATGCGGTAGGGGACGATGTCATCCGGCAATTTTTGGATCGTGCCGAGATATCTGCAGCGGGCGAGGAGCGATGTATCGGGCGCCGGTCCATCGGCGTAATATCCCAACACTTCGTACCCGAGTACGGGCTGCTCCATAAAGAGCCGAGCGATCTGCTCAGCAGTCTTGTTCTTTCCGACAATGACGACCGATTTCAATTCTTTTCCCCGCCTGTAGAGCGATTTCTCCAATTCCATAATGAGGTACCGCCCCGTGCTTACGGTAACGATCGATGTCAGCCATAACAAAATAAAGACACCGCGCGAGAATGAAAATTCACGATAGAAAAATGTCGCGCTCATCATGATCAGCATGCCGATGGTGATCAACCTGACGACGACAAAAAATTCATCGCTCAAATGGATATTGCGGCGTGTTCCGTACATCGCTCGTGTGCGGAAGACCAGCAGGAAGACAGGGATGAAAACAGCGGAGGCGACGATATAACTTTCCAACGAGGGAATTCCGAGCGTCACTTCAAAATAATGCGTAAGCGGGGAATAGAACCGCAGCCAGTAAGAGAGAAGGAATGCACTTTCGAGCGCAACAATGTCCGACAGTACGGTTGCAAATGGAATAAGAATATCGTTCCGGCGCGGTTTACTCATTGCTTTGCGGCAGAAAGTTTCTTGCTTACTAAAAGTTTGTCGACCCGGTTGCCGTCCATATCTACCACTTCGATCCGCAGATCGCGCCATTGCGTAAACTGTCCGGCGACGGGGATCTTTCCCATCAGATTGATCACGAATCCCGCGAGTGTCTGGTAGTTGCCGGTCTCTTCTTCGGTCAAATTGTCTATGGAAAAGAGTTCTTTGAATTCATCGATCAACAATGCGCCGTCGATAAGGTACGAACCGTCGGCACGCTGCACAACATACGGATTTGTCTTCTCTTCGACATCGATCTCCTGACCGACAACCGCCTTCAGGATATCGTTCAGTGTGATCAAACCTTGAATGCCGCCGTATTCGTCCACCAAAAACGCAAAGTGGATACCGGTTTTTTTGAATTGCTCGATCAGTTCTATTGCAGGCATATTCTCCACAACGTACAACGGCTGGCGGAGGCACTTTTCCATCGAGAACACCTCGCCGGAAATCGCCCGTTGAAAAAGATCTTTCACATGGACGACGCCCAGCACCGTATCAATATTTTCTTTACACACCGGGAAGAATGAATGTGAACTTTCCTTTATTTTTTTGAACGTTACGTCGATCGGATCGTGCACATCAAGCCAGACGATATCGGTCCGGGGGGTCATTAATGCGTTCACCCTTTTATCGCTGAGGCGGAAGACCCGTTCGACCATTTCCTGTTCTATTTCATTGAACGTTCCAGCTTTTGTCCCCTCCTCGATCATGACTTTAATTTCTTCTTCGGTAACGCCGGTAGCGGTGGAATCCTTGATACCGAAGCTCCGGATGACGATAGTTGTAGAAAAACTGAGGAACCGGACGACGGGATAGACAATGACCGACAACGTTCGCATCGGGATCGCAATGAGCATTGCGACCCGCTCGGGATTCTTTAAGGCGAGCTGTTTCGGGATCAATTCACCGATGATGATCGAGAAATAGGTGATCGGCAGAACGACGAGGATCAGCGCGACCGGTTCTGCATATTCAACCAGCCATGCGAATGTGCGGAGATATGCTTCTATCGAATCCGATAAAGTAACGCCGCCGATCGCTCCGGCAAGCACGCCGACCAATGTAATTCCGACCTGAACGGTGGAGAGGAACAATTCCGGTTTATTTGCGAGCTCCAATGCAACTTTTGCACGGAGGTTCCCTTTGTTGACAAGATGCTACAACCGAGCTTTCCGCGACGAGACGACGGCGATCTCCGACAGAGCAAAGACGCCGTTCAGCAAAATAAGAATGACGATCGTTATGATTTCAAATGAGTAGTGAAGCATAGTGAAAGAAAATACAAACAAGAGGGGAGAAATAAAAATGTCGGGTAGTAGGGTCTTTTGGATGCCCGCTTAAAATCCGCGGGCATGACGAAATCAGATAGAATGTCATTCCCGAATGTTTCTATAAATCTCAAAAGATCCCACTACCAAATGTCGCGCAACAGGATATGCCGGCGCTTGTTTTTATGGTGCCGTATTCAGAATATCTTTTGCGTCACTAGTACCATTTCTCAAAAGATTTCTTGCGTTTTCGAATCATACTTCGACGCGACGTCGCCGTCATGTTCATCCTGAGCAAATCCCAACGCTTTTTGTTGGGATGCGTCGAAGGATTTTTAGGACGGCGACATCCCTGCCTGCCGGTAGGCAGGTTGCTCAGTATGAACAATTTTTTTACAAGATTATTTATGAAAAACGGCACTAGTAACCAGCATCCATCATCCAGATTCACATCCACTTATGATCCAGGTACCACTTCACCGTTTCCTTAACGCCTTCTTCAAGCGTCACTTCCGGCTGGTATCCCAATTCTGTTTTTGCTTTCGTGATGTCACAGCACCAGTTGTCTTGAATAAGGTCATATGCCTTTTCAAAATTCAGGACCGATGGTTTTGATTTGAACTTCGATGCGAATCCGGAAATACCGGCAATGACAAAGACGAGCGGTTTGGGAACACGGACGCGGAACAGTTTTTTATTCAACACATGCCGGGTAACATAACCGATCTCATTCCAGGTGTAGAATTTTTCGCTGCCGAGAAAATAAATCTGTCCCGCGGATTTTGTGCTTTCTGCCGCCAGGACGATCCCGCTCACAATGTCGTGTGCATGAACCAAACTCACGTATGTATCGTGGAATCCGATCATCAATTCAAGTCCCATGTATGCCGATTTGAAGTAATCGAAAGTCGCAGTATCGCGCGGACCGTACACCGCGGCGACACGCAGAATCGTCACCGGAATTTTCTCCTTTAATTTCAGGACTTCAAGTTCCGATGCAAGTTTACTTTTGCCGTATGTGGTGATCGGACGTGTCGGGGTTGATTCGGTGACGGGAGTTTTTCCGTCACCCGGACCGACAGCGGTTTGACTGCTGATATGGATGAACTTTTTTACGTTGGGATTGACACGGGCAGTGACTTCGATGATATTCTTTGTTCCGTCCCTGTTGTAGCGGTAAAATTCCTCTTTCTTTTTTGCCGCCACAACCCCTGCAACGTGAAACACATACTGCGCTCCTTCGATTCCTTTTTCAAGAGTTGACGTGGTGAAGAGATCTCCTTCAAAAATTTCTATCGGCAATCCTTTCAGGAATCCGAGTTTCTGAGGGTTTCGCACCAGACATCTGACGGTGTACCCCTTTGAAAGTAATCGGTCAACCAGGTGACTGCCGATGAATCCGGTGCCGCCAGTGACGAATGCGATTGGTTTGGTGTTCATTTAAGTTCTTTTAGTCTTTGTTCAAATTCACAAATTGCATTTAGTGCTATGTTCAAGTATATTCAAAACGTTCTAATATATCAATGAAGGAGTTACTCACTTGGATTTATTTCAAAAGTGTCTCGACTTTACGCTTGCGGATGAGGTAAAAGCCGCAGGATTGTACCCTTATTTCCGACCGATTGAAGCAAACGAAGGTCCGATCGTTGAAATGGCAGGCAGAAAGATCATCATGGCCGGCTCAAACAACTATCTCGGACTCACCGCTCACCCGAAAGTAAAAGAAGCCGCAGTCAATGCCATCAAAAAATACGGCACCGGCTGTTCCGGCTCGCGATATCTGACCGGAACGATCGATCTCCATGTAGAACTTGAAAAGCGCCTTGCAAAATTTCTCGGCTACGAAGAAGTGTTGTTGATCTCCACCGGCTACCAAACCGCGCAAGCGATCATCCCGACACTTGTTCAGCGCGGGGAGTATGTCGTCTCCGATAAGGACAATCACGCCTGCATCGTGATGGCGAATATGATGGCGACCGGAATGACCGCAGAGGTCGTTCGATACAAACATCGCGACATGAAACATCTCGAAGCGGTGATCTCCAAATTGCCGCTCGATGTCGGGAAATTGATCGTCACCGACGGCGTGTTCAGTACGTCCGGCGAAGTTGTCGATCTTCCCGCTATCGTTGAGATCGCTAAAAAATATAATGCGCGCATCATGTGCGATGATGCGCACGCGACCGGCGTTGTCGGTGTCGGCGGAAGAGGGACGGCGAGCAAATTCGGATTGACGAACGATGTCGATATCACGATGGGGACGTTCAGCAAATCGTTCGCCTCACTCGGAGGTTTCATTGCATCGACAAAGTCTGTCATCAATTATATCAAACATCAATCCCCCGCATTGATTTTCAGTGCAAGTCCTACGCCGGCGTCCGTTGCGTCAGCTCTTGCTGCGCTTGAGATAATGGAGGCGCAACCGGAATTAGTGACGAAACTGCATAACAACGCCAACAGAGTGAGGGAAGGATTCAAGAAACTTGGATTCAATGTGATCGGCCAGCCGGAGACAGGAATTGTTTCCGTTATCATTGGTGAAACGGATAAGACGCTCATTTTCACGAAGGAATTATTCGATGCAGGCGTCTTTGTGAATGCCTTCGTCCGCCCCGGCGTTCCTCCCGGAATGGAAATGGTTCGCACCAGTTACATGGCATCGCATGAAAATGAGCATCTCGACAAGATCATCGATATCTTTTCGGTGGTCGGAAAAAAACTCGGTGTGATCAGCTAAGAGTGAATTCATTCACAGAGCCACGCCGATAGATCGTCTACCTGCGTGGCTTTTTATTTTAGGAATGTCTATGGCAAACGTTATCGTCCGTCCGGTCCGCTCAAAAGAAGATGAAAAGAAGTTCATCGACTTTCTCTATTCTTTATACAAAGGCGATATGAATTTTGCGCCACCGCTCCGGATGGATCGCGAAAAGTTGATCGATAAGAGGAAGAATCCCTTCTACAAACATGCGGAGATGGAATTGTTCCTTGCCGAACGCGATGGAAAAGTGATCGGCAGGATTGGCGGCATCGTCAACTACAATCATAACAAAGAACACAGCGATAAGATCGGATTCTTCGGATTTTTTGAATGTGTCAATGAGCAGGAGGTTGCGAATGCGCTGCTTGACGAGGCGAAGAAATTCGTCCTCTCAAAAGGGATGAATGCAATGCGCGGTCCAGCGAATCCCTCCGTCAATGATGAATACGGACTGCTCATTGAAGGATTCGATTCACCCCCGACGATCTTGATGACGTATAATCCTCCGTACTATGCCACGTTGATCGAGAATTACGGATTCAAGAAAGAAAAAGATCTGTACGCCTGGATCTTGTCGCAGGATACGGTCTACTCGGAAAAATTTGTCCGTGCGAATGAGATAGTAAGACAGAGGAGCGGCGTTTCGATCCGCACGATCAATATGAAAGATTTTGCCAACGAAGTGGCGTTGATCAAACAGGTGTACAATTCCGCATGGGAGAAGAACTGGGGTGCCGTGCCGATGACCGATGCAGAATTCGACTTTCTCGCTGCCGATCTCAAACAGATCGTTGAACCGGAACTTGTGTTGATTGCTGAAGTAAAGGGGAAGGTAATCGGATTCGGACTCTCACTTCCCGATATCAACAGAGCACTGGTTTATAATAGAAACGGCGGATTGATCGGGGGACTCTGGCACCTGCTCACGAAAAAGAAAAAGATCAATCTCTGCCGCATCATTGTGCTCGGTGTGATCGAAGAATACAGACGGTCTGGTGCTGCAGGTTTGTTGTTCTACGAAACGGCAGTCCGGGCGAAGCGGCTCGGCTATCAATACGGCGAAGCGAGTTGGGTGTTGGAAGATAATGTAATGATGAATCGCGCGGCAGAGGCAATGAGCGGAAAAGTGTACAAGAAATACAGGATCTACCAGCAGAACTTTTAGTCGAGAATTGTAACTCTGCTTCTGGCGTACAAGCCAAGTTATTTGTATTTTTTAAACAACTATAATCTCCCGTTACATAATCTTACATTTTATATTCTGAGGAAATAATGGCTGTTAAACCCGTTGAAAAAATCTGGATGAATGGAAAACTTATCGATTGGAACGATGCGAAGATCCATATTCTGTCTCATGTAGTCCACTATGGCAGTTCGTGGTTCGAAGGGATCCGTTGCTACGAGACGAAAAAGGGATCCGCTGTCTTTCGCCTGAAAGAACATATCGACCGGTTATTCGATTCGGCAAAGATGTACCGTTCCGATATCCCGTACACAAAAGATGAAGTGATCAAAGCGTGCAAAGAGACGATCAAAGCGAACAAGCTCAAAGCATGTTACATACGTCCCATTGCATACCGCGGTTACGGCGATGTCGGTGTAAATCCCTTCGGCTGTCCGGTCGATCTTTCCATCGCAGTGTGGGAATGGGGAAAGTATCTCGGTGCGGATGCACTTGAAAAAGGGATCGATGTAAAGTTCTCGTCGTGGAATCGCGCCGCACAGAATACATTCCCGACCATGGCAAAGTCCGGCGGAAATTATCTCAATTCGCAATTGATCAAAATGGAAGCGATCGTTGACGGCTATGTTGAAGGTATCGCGCTCGACGTGAACGGGGTGGTCTCCGAAGGTAGCGGTGAAAATATTTTCGTGATCAAGAACGGAGCGATCATGACGCCGATGTTTGTGAATGCGATCCTTCCCGGCATCACGCGCAATTCCGTGATCCAAATTGCGAAGGATGCGGGCATTCCGATTATCGAAGGAAATATCCCGCGTGAGATGGTGTATATTGCAGACGAAGTATTCTTTACCGGAACCGCGGCGGAGATCTCGCCGATCCGTTCCGTTGATAAGATCCAAATCGGCGGGGGAACTGCCGGACCGATCACAAAAGAATTGCAGAAGCGATTCTTCGACGTCGTCGAGAATGGCAACGATCCGTACGGGTGGTTGGA
>JACPGG010000161.1 GCA_016182545.1 Ignavibacteriales bacterium | reverse complement strand
TACTTCACGAAAATGATTGGCGATTCGAAATGGATATAAAAGTCTGGATTCAAAGGATAATTTAACTTGTCACTGCATCATTTTATTTGAAGATTGTTACAAGGTTCGTATTTATGCGAAAGTCTATTATCGGTGAAGAAGTAATTGCACGCAAACATGCGTTTACTGTACTTAATCGGCAGGAAGCGTGAATGAAATCCCTCTCTTTCTTCTTTGTATTTTTTTCATTTTTCTCACAGGCACAACAGCTAAGTACCGGTATTTTGAAAGAACGTCCGGTCCCGCGTATTGATACTCCTTTTGCACTTATTGACTTTGCAGACTCTGTGCATGGTTGTCTCTTCTCTCAAAACGGAGATTATATTACCACAACAGACGGCGGCATGAGTTGGAGTTCTGTTAAAAAATTACAAAGCGCTACAAAAATTGTTAAAGTAAGTCTCCTGAACAAAAATGTAGTTGTAATTGACGAAATGAATTACTTGCCTCCACTCCCTATAAAATTACACGTCTCAACAGATTTTGGCCAAACGTGGATCGAAAAACAATTGATAGATTCGGTTCTCAGTTCTAACGGAAGGACAATTTCTTTGCTGAACGATAGTATAATTGGCTTTTTAGATTGGAAAGGCAATTTGTATAAATCAACAAATCTCGGAACGTCATGGGATACTGTGCCTCGACCTGAACAGGAACTTTTCAGCACACTCTCGATATTTGATTCTTCAGATTATTTAATTTGTGGCGGAGGTGGATTTACATTAGATGGTTTCGTCAGACGGAGTACAGATGGGGGAAAATCATGGAATGAAATATTTTATATTAATCAATTAGCAACAGCTGATGCAGAGTTTTATACTAGCTCGCTCGGTTATCTATGGGAAACATACGGAGATGAGCCAGAACGGGGGCGGTCAATATTATTCAACCCGAAAACCAATGAAAGTATAATATTAGACGATATAAGAGCATTCGGGGCATTGTACGACAATGGCGAATATTTTCTGTTAAGTATTTCTCATGGCTTGTACAAGGTAGATAACGATTCGTCCTACTATATTGGACCATGGCAATCAGGTGATTTAAAGATTAAACAATTTACAACGGTTGGAAAAGAGTTTGCGTGGATTCTTTCGGATAGTGGACGGGTTTTCCAAAGAACTGATTTGCTCACAAAAGTTGGAAAAAATAGATCGGCACAATATCATCAGCCGGAAAATTACATCAGTATAAGAACCTATCCAAACCCATTTAATGGTAGCTGCAATATTGAAGTGAACGTACGGCATCCGCTCAACACTATTCAAATTATTATTTATGATGTTCTTGGGAGAAGACAGAAGATATTGTATGAGGGCTACTTATTTGCGGGTGTACACAATCTCAAATGGGATGGGAAGAATAATCATTCTGTCCCGGTTTCTTCTGGTGCGTATAGTATCGTTTTACATTCGTCAAATATCAGGCAAATCAAAACATTACTCTATCTAAAATAGAAAGTTGTTCAACTAAGTATCTTTATTTCTTCTGCCCCTCCAGCACAATCCGCTCCAAACTCGGTATGAAATCCATCACATACACCTCTTCCGTCATCGTAAAATTCACCGTCGGTGCTACTTCGATCTTTTTGAAGAGCGAATTGGGGATCTCAGTGATCTTACTGACGATACCGATCTTGATCCCCGGAGGAAATGCATTGCTGTAATCGGATGTAATAATCGCATCTCCTTCTTTTACATCCTGCGACTTGGCAATTTCTTTCAACACCAGCGTCTTGCCGTCCCACGCAAGAATGCCGTCAACACGGCTGCGCTGCACTTTTGCGCTTGCCCGAAAGTCCACATTGAACACGATCTGCACAATTGAGTAGTTGCCGCTCGCTGCAACAACACGTCCCACCAACCCCTCGCCCGTAACAATGGGATTTCCCACGTGAACGCTGTCATTTGCTCCAATATCCAGCGTGAATGTATTCCGGAGCAGGTTCATGTTCTTTGCGACGATTTTTCCCGCTGTAAGGCTGATCGAGGAGGTCTCTTTCAAGGCGATCATCGAGCGGAGGCGGATGATCTCCAGCCGCGATTCGCGCAACTGGTTCACTTCGTCTGCAAGAGTGACGTTCACTTTCCGCAGCAATTCATTTTCGTTCTGCAATGAAGCGATGTTCGGAATGAAAGCGAATGTTTGCTGGATCGCTCCAATGGTGCCGATCGTAATGGAGCGTATGAACCTGACTTGTGAGTTGTCATTGAAGACCATCAGGATGATGGAAATAGCGACGAGCACGACGAGGAGGACGTATTCTTTGAAAAGAAAAAGGTATTGATAGATTCGTTGAAGCATTGTTGGAAGGTTGTTGAATTACACGTCATAACCAGACGAATGGTCATGCTGAGCGACTGAGCGTTTTTTGCGAAGGAGTCGAAGCATGTCTCGGTCATCCTTCGACGCTTGCCTGCCGGTAGGCAGGCGCTCGCATACAAACTCGCTTGCTCAGGATGACTCTTTCGTTGTTGTGTCGAGTCAAAAAAAACTAATACCGTCTGCTGGTCAGCATCACTTTTTGGTACTTCTCAAGATTCTCCATCACTTTGCCGGTACCGCGTGCAACTGCAGTCAATGGATCTTCCGCAACGTGTACGGGAAGATTTGTTTCAAGGCGCAGGCGTTCATCGAGTCCTTTCAACAACGCGCCGCCGCCGGAGAGCATGATACCGCGGTCGAGAATGTCAGAGGCAAGTTCGGGGGGCGTCCGTTCGAGCGTCATTTTCACTCCGTTCACGATCGCCTGAACGCATTCACTCAACGCTTCGCGGATCTCAACGGAACTCGCTTCGGTCGTTTTCGGGATGCCGTTCACAAGATCGCGTCCTTTTACCTGTATCGTCACTTCTTCTTTCATCGGCATCACCGAACCGACCTCGCATTTGATCGCTTCCGCTGTCCGTTCGCCGATGAGGATGTTGTGATTCTTCTTGAAGAACTGGATGATCGCGGAATTCATTTCGTCGCCTGCTATACGGATCGACTCTTCATTCACGATGCCCGACAAAGCAATGACGGCGATCTCCGTCGTGCCGCCGCCGATATCGACAACCATATTGCCGACGGGCGCTTCAACATCCAATCCGATGCCGATTGCCGCAGCCATTGGTTCTGCGATCAAATGGACTTCTTTTGCACCTGCATGTTCAGCGGAATCGCGCACCGCACGCTTTTCAACTTCCGTCACGCCGCTCGGTACGCAAATAACGATCCGCCGGCTCGGCATCCAACTGGAATGGATCTTTTTTATGAATTCACGAAGCATCCCTTCCGCAATTTCGAAATCGGCGATCACGCCGTCGCGCATCGGACGGATGGTGCGGATGTCGCGGTGCGTCCGTCCGAGCATCTCTCGTGCTTCATTGCCGATCGCAACGATCTTTTTTGTGTTCCGGTCGAACGCAACGATCGACGGTTCATTCAATACGATCCCTTTTCCTTTCATCCACACAAGCGTGTTGGCGGTCCCAAGGTCGATCGCGATATCAGCGGAAAAAAAATCAAAAACTCCCATAGTACAAACCCAACGTTTATTTTTTAGATGAGCTCCACCTTCGAGGTGGAGTCCAACTTTGTATTAATGCTTAAAGTGACGGATTCCTGTAAAGACCATTGCAATGTTGTTGCCGTTCGCGGCAGTGATCACTTCCTCATCGCGGATCGATCCGCCCGGTTGTATCACGGCGGTCGCACCTGCGCTGATCGCCTCGATCAACCCATCGGCAAAAGGAAAGAACGCATCCGAAGCCACCACGCTCCGGTTCAAAGATAAGTTACTTTCACGAGATTTCCATACAGCAATTTTCGATGAATCGACACGTGACATCTGTCCGGCGCCGATCGCAAGCGTGCGGTCTTTCAACCCGTACACAATTGCATTGGATTTCACATGTTTTACCACTTTCCAGGTAAACTTCATGGCGGCAAGTTCCTCAGCGGTCGGTTTACGCCTCGTCACAACCTTAAAGTGCTCATCGTTCAATTGCAACGTATCTTTTGTCTGCACCAAAAGTCCCCCCGCAACCGAACGGATATCGAACTGATCGTTATTTTCTTTGGGTGAGATCTGTACCAGCCGGCGGTCTTTTTTCTTCATCAGAAAATCGAGCACGCCCGGTTCAAAATCGGGGGCGAGAATGATCTCCGTGAAGATCTCGTTCATTGCTTCCGCTGCTTTCATATCAAGCGGACGATTCGTGGCAATGATTCCGCCGAACGGCGCTTTCGTGTCGGTTGCAAATGCCAGGCGGTATGCTTGTTCCAGCGTCGAAGCACTGCCGACGCCGCACGGATTGGTATGTTTGATGATGGCAACGGTCGGCTCGGCAAATTCTGCAACAAGATTCACCGCAGCGTTTGCATCGATGATATTGTTGAACGATAATTCCTTGCCGTGAAGTTTTTTCAGCGATCGATCGAACGTGCCATACAACGCTGCTTGTTGATGGGGATTCTCTCCGTAGCGAAGGTCTTGATTCTTTTTCAGTGAGATGGAAAAAGTCTGCGGCAACGATTGGTTGTTCGACGGGGTTCCGGTGAGATAATCCGATATCTTCGTGTCATAATGCGCTGTATGCCGGAACACTTCCTTTGCCAGTTCAAAACAGGTCTCTTCGCTGATCCGTCCGTCGCGCGACTTCAGTTCGGCGAGGAACGAATCATATCGATTACTGGTGACGATGACCGCGGTGAACCTGTAATTCTTTGCAGCGGAACGGAGCATGGTCGGTCCGCCGATGTCGATATTTTCAATGGCATCTTCACGGTGGACATCCGGTTTTGCGATCGTTTCTTCAAACGGATATAAATTCACAACGACAAGATCGATCGGTTTGATCTTCAGTTCTTCCAATTGTTTTGTGTGCTGCGGGTTATCGAGTGCGGCAAGCAATCCGGCATGAACTGCGGGGTGGAGCGTCTTCACTCTGCCGTCAAGGATTTCCGGAAAGCCGGTGATCTCGGAGACCTGCTTCGCCGGGATGTTGTTATTCGCCAGGAGAGTATAAGTGCCTCCGGTGGAGATGATCTCGACACCGAGTTTGTGAAGAGCCGAAGCAAATTCTACGATTCCTTTTTTGTCTGAGACACTGATGAGAGCGCGGGAGATTTTCAGCAACGACGTTCCTTATTCGTGGATCAAAACTTTTACTGCAATTTATTTTCTGCGATCAATTTCACTACCTCGGGTAGAATTCTGTGCTCGATCTTCAGTACTTTTGCCGCAAGCGATTCCGGCGTTTCGTGTTCATCCACAGCGACGATATCCTGCAGCAGGATCTTTCCGCGGTCGTACACTTCATCTACCATATGCACCGTCGCGCCGGTATATTTTTCATTTGCTTCGATCACCTTCTTGTGCACATGCATTCCGAACATTCCTTCGCCGCCGTACTTGGGCAGGAGCGCAGGATGAATGTTGATGACGCTGCCGCGGTATTCGTGTATGATCGACGGATCGATCTTTTTCATGTACCCCGCCAGCACGATCAATTGCACATTATGAGAACGAAGTGTCTCGAGTATTTTCTGATCGAACACTTCGTCATTCTCAAACTGTTTTCTGCTGATGTGAAACGCAGGAATAGAGAATGATCGGGCAATCTCAAGTGCTCCCGATTGGGAATTGTTGCTGATGACGACAACGATGCGGGCGGGAATTTAATGTTCAGCAAATTTTTTCCTTAGCGAAGCACAAAATTCAATACAAATGTAAGCAAGAGTGTCTGGTTTGTCAACACAAAAGCCTGATTTTTCAATGGGTTAGGAAGATTTATGATGAGACTTAGACGACTGCCGCTTCATCAAATGAAAGAGTCCCGCTGTTTGCATTCACCGTCGCTTTGATCCCGACCGGCATGGTCAATTTCTTTGGAATATGTCCGTAGACCAGTCCGTTTACAACAGGCTTTTTGAGAGGCTTCAGGTAGGCGTTCAGTATCTGATCCACTGTGAGGAACGGTTTTGTCGTATCAGACGCTTTCACATCGGTCAGTTCTCCGATGATAACTCCCTTGGTATCCGTAAGGATATTGGCGATGCGCAGATGATTCATCATCCTGTCGAAACGGTAGCACTCTTCTTCTATCTCCTCGAGGAAAAGAAGGGACCCTTTGAAAGAAGGGATATACGGGCTGCCGGCAATGGCAGTGATCAACGAAAGATTGCCGCCAAGGAGTCTCCCGGATGCCGTTCCCGAATTGAGCGCCTTAAATTCTCTTCCATCGGGATTGTGTACCGCACCGAATTTTTTCTTCGAAGTTATCATTCTCCAGAAATGTTCTTCCGTGAACGGATCGATCTCTTTCCACATTTCCACTCCCGCCATCGGTCCGGAGAATGTGACCAGACCGGTCTTTTTGAAGAGAGCAAGTTGCAATCCGGTCAAATCGCTGTAGCCGACAAGTATTTTGGGATTCTTTTTGATCAATGAGTAATTGAGGAGAGGCAGCAGGCGGGGAGTTCCGTACCCGCCGCGCACTGCGACGATTGCTTTCACATTTCTATCGGCAAACATTTCGTGAATGTCGTCGGCTCGCTCCTGATCCGTTCCAGCGAGATAGCCGTACACGTTGTGAACATTCTTTCCGAGTTTTACCCTGTAACCGAGGCGTTCCAGATATTCAGCCCCTTTGGTGATCTTTTCAGAGACCGATGGCGGACTTGCCGGTGCGATGATGCCGATGAGATCCCCTTTTTTCAGTGCGGATGGTTTGATGATAGTCATATTGGTTTCTATACCCTAAAGGTGGAGCACACTTTAGAGGTGAACTCCACCTTCGTATGCTTGTTATTTATTTTGTACTTCAATGACATTAAAGAGATACGAGAATGAAAGTTCAATCCCTTTTGCATTATCCGCAGGGGAGAAGTTTGCCACGCCGAACACTTTCAGGTTGATATCTCCGAATGATTGTTCGACACCGATTTTTCCGTTTGCCAACCGACGTACACCGATACCGTCGTGCCCCGTGCGTCCGGCTGTCTGCAGAAGCAATGATGTTAATGCATGGATAGGGATGAAATATTCGAGCGCATAGACCATAACATCGTGCTGCTGACCAAGTTGAGTCGGATCGCTCAGCACTCCGAGCCCGATATTGAATGTCCAACGTCCCGCAATATGTTTCTGAAGCAGCAGCGATGAGAAAAAATTCATCTCGTCGATGCCGAGTCCGGATTCGTTGCTTGCATTCGGAAGTTGCACGCCGAATCTGATTGAGGCGCCGATGCCGGATGAATATTCACTCAAGATGCCGAACTTTGTCCAGATGGAAAAATCGCCCACATCCGCAGTTGGATTACGTGTTGTTGTCCGCACAGAGTTGAATGCAGCGACACGATCAGTAACGCTCAGCACGTCGAGTAATGTGCCGTCCGTTTGCAACTCCACGTACTCACTCAAAGCGATGGTGAAACGAAGAGTACCGATCTTCGTGAGATTGCCGGTCAGTCCTGAAAGCGGGAACGGTTGATCTCTAAAATGGGCAGTGCCAAATTCTATTTGCCCGTCACCGGATTCCAATAATGTTGCAGATTCTACTGCGATCGGGCGTTGTTGAGCAGTGAGAAGGAGGGGGAAGAAGACGACGAGAAGAAGTATCGGATTCTTCAATCTTGATTTCATTATGTGGAAAAAAGAACGCCGATCATTTCGTATCGGCGCCGTTCACCGTCAGAATTTATGCTGCTTCGACTTCTTCTTTCACTTTCACACGTTTCTCAAATTCCTCACGGAAGCGTTTGACGAAACTTTGCACGGGCCATGCAGCTGCATCGCCGAGTGCGCAGATGGTATTCCCTTCGATTTGGTTTGCCACCTCAACGAGCATCTCAACATCTTCCTGACGCGCCTCGCCATGTTCGAATCGGTGCAGCATCTTCTCAAGCCACCCTGTTCCCTCGCGGCACGGTGTGCATTGTCCGCACGACTCATGATGATAGAAATGTGCGATGCGTGCGAGCACAGCGACGATATCGGTATCCTCATCCATCACGATCAAGCCGGCGGTTCCCACCGATGACCCTGCCGCTTTCAATGAATCGGCATCCATGTTCACACCTTCAAGATTCTCACCGCGCAGCACCATAGTGGAGGAACCGCCCGGGATCACCGCTTTGATCTTCTTTCCGTTCGGAACGCCTCCGCCGTATTGCGGATCGTTGATGAGCGTCAGAAGCGGAACGCCTGTGGGCACTTCATAGACACCCGGTTTGTTCACATGTCCGCTGATGCCAACGAGAATAGGACCGGGATGCTTTGCAACGCCGATCTTTGAGTACCAATCGTATCCCTTATTAAGTATAAGCGGGACATTCGCCATTGTCTCAACATTATTGATCGTTGTCGGCATTCCCCACAATCCTTTTTGAGCGGGGAACGGCGGTTTTACGCGCGGGTAACCACGTTCGCCTTCAAGCGAGTTCATCAATGCAGATTCTTCGCCACAGATATATGCGCCGGCACCGCAGTGTGTATAGATATTTGTGGTGAATCCGGTCCCTAAAATATTTTCTCCGATATAACCTTTTGCGTATGCATCAGCAAGCGCACCATCGACCATCTTGATCCATTTGCGATATTCACCGCGAATATAAATGTATGCGGAGGTAATTCCCATCGCGTAGCAGCCGATGATGATCCCTTCGATCATCATGTGCGGATTGAATTCAAATATCTGCCGGTCTTTGAATGTGCCCGGCTCAGATTCATCACCGTTCACAGCGAGATATTTCGGTTTGTCATTCCCTTTCGGCATAAACGACCATTTCAAGCCGGTGGGGAAGCAGGCGCCTCCCCGTCCGCGCAATCCGGATTTCTTCACTTCATCGATCACCTCGTCCGGTTTCATCTGCAGTGCTTTTTTCAATGCAGCATAGCCGCCGTGTTGTTCGTAGACGTCGATCTTGTGATAATTGGGAATATTCGGGAGGATGTATTTTTCCATAGTTTTATCAAAACCTCCGAAGTCTTTAAGACATCGGAGGTTTATTTATTTCAAACTTGTTAACAGTTTCTCTGTCTTTTCAGGCGTCAAGTATTCGTGATATTCTTCGCCTATGGCGATCATTGGTGCGCCGCCGCAGGCACCCATGCATTCCGCTTCGCTGACGGTGAATTTTCCGTCGGCAGACGTTTGTCCGACCTTAGCTCCGCAGGCGCGCTCGACTACATCCACGATCTTGCCGGAGCCTTTCAGCATGCACGACACATTTGTGCAAACTTCAATATGATATTTGCCCAATTTCTTGTCGTTGAACATCGTGTAGAAAGTAACGACACCAAGGACGTGTGCGTACGGCACACCAACGAGATCGGCAACGTATTTCATCATCTCTTCGGAGACCCATCCTTCCTGATCTTGAGCGATCCAAAGAATGGGGAGAAGTGCCGCTTTCTTTTCGGGATATTTCTTAAAGAGCGATTCCGCTTTTTGAAGATTTTCTTGAGTGAGCATAATTCTATATTTAGTTATAAAAGATTTTCCAAATCTTTAAGATTTGGAAAATCTCAATGAAGCTATTTATCTGCTTCTCCCATCACGGGATCGAGGCTGCCGAGCACTGCAACGATGTCGGAGATCATTCCACCCTCGACAAGCATCGGCGTTGCCTGTAAATTCATGAATGAAGGAGAACGTATCTTCAGCCGCCACGGATGTCCTTCGCCGCGGGATTGGATGTAGAATCCGAGTTCACCTTTCGATCCTTCCACGGCATGGTACACTTCGCCGACCGGGGGATTCACTCCGAAGTTGATAAGCATGAAATCGTGGATCAATTCTTCCATCTTGGTATAGATGCGGTCTTTGCGCGGCAGTACTTTTTTCGGTTCGTTGGCATGGATCGGTCCGTTCGGTATTTTTTCCAAACATTGACGGACGATCTTGATGCTTTCTTTCACTTCGTTGACGCGAACATAATATCGCGACAGACAATCGCCGCCGTCGAACACCGGAATGTCAAAATCCAATTCATTGTACACAAGATACGGCTGTGCGCGGCGCAGATCGAGTTCGATACCGACGCCGCGGATATTTGGTCCGCACATACCGATCGCCACCGCTTGGTCGCGCGAAATAACGCCGACGCCATCCATACGTTCAACGAAAATTCTGTTCGTATTGAGCATGTTGATCATCTCGTTGAACTTTTCAGGAAGTTGATCTATGAATTGTTGAATGGCGGATTTCACTTCCGGTGTCATATCGTGCGCAAGACCGCCGACTCGTGTAAAGCTGGTGGTGAATCGTGCGCCGGTGAGCAATTCAAAAATATCGTACATCTTCTCCCGTTCACGGAATGCCCACGTGAAAACTGTCAGTGCACCGACATCCATTGCGAGTGCTCCCACACCTAACAGGTGAGAAGAGATGCGCGCCAGTTCGGATATAATGACACGAAGGTATTGTGCACGTTTCGGCGCTTCGATACCGACCAGCTTTTCAACCGCAAGCACGTATGCGGTGTTGTTCATCAACGGTGAAAGGTAATCGAGCCGGTCGGTGTGGGGAATAAATTCATGATAGGAACAATTCTCGGCAAGTTTTTCGTACCCACGATGCAGGTAACCGAGTTCCGGCACGCACGCCACGACCGTTTCGCCATCCAATTTGATGAGCAGACGGAGAACACCATGTGTAGCCGGATGCTGCGGTCCCATGTTGAGTATCATCTCATTTTCGAGCGCATCATCAAATTGTACTGATGTATTTTTATTTTCAAGGGCGGCAAGAATCTTTTGCTGCCGGATGTCCATTGCTTGTTCTACATTCATTCTATCATGCTCTTTATTATAGAATTACTTTCGGGGAAGGGGTATTGAGTCAGGAATGCCCATCATCGGAAAGTCTTTGCGAAGGGGAAAATATTCGAACTCTTCCGGCATATACATGCGTCGCATATCTTTGTTGCCGTCAAAATGCACGCCGATCATATCATATGTTTCCCGTTCGGGCCATTCAGCGGCGGGCCACACGGAAGTCACGGAGGGGCAATGCAGGTCAGATTCATCAACAAACACTTTCAGGCGGAGGCGGTGATTCAAGGGAATCGAATACAAATTATAAATCACCTCGAACCTGTTTTCCGGCGTATAGGCATCGGCACCGCAGATGTCGCTGCAGTAATCGAATTGGCAGGACTCATCATTCCGCAGAAAAGTGCAGACGGAAACGATATCTGATTTCTTTACATGAACAGTGGTTTCGTCGCGGAATTCTCTTACATCAAGAATACCGCTGGGAAAATTTGATTTGAGTTTTTCTACGACAGTTGTAAGCATGGTAATAATAAAAACGGGAAAGTCGGATGGACTTTCCCGTCGGATTAGTTATTGACACCCTGAATTTGAAGGAGCTGTTGTTTTTCCAATCTCTCCGCTGCAACGGTCATCGGCGTGCTGCGGCTTTCGCCACGCTGTATTTTATCTTGCAACATCATCAATGCATGGAGTAAATTGTCCGGGCGCGGGGGACAACCTGCAACGTAAACATCGACCGGAAGGAATTGATCGATCCCTTGCACGACCGAATAGGTGCGATACATTCCGCCGGATGATGTGCAAGCCCCCATCGCAATCACCCATTTCGGATCGGGCATCTGATCGTAAATTTTTCTGACCACGGTCGCCATTTTGTATGTTGTTGTTCCCGCGACGATCAATAGATCTGATTGTCGGGGGGAGAATCGAAATACCTCCGCACCGAATCGTGCAACGTCGAATCGCGGCATCGCGAATGCCATCATCTCAATACCGCAGCACGAAATGCCGAGCGGCATCGGCCAGATCGAATTCTTTCTGCACCAATTCGCTGCCGAGTCTATCGTCGTAGTCAAAGCGGTGTCGCCAAACGCATGCTCTAATCCCATTGTAACGCTCCTTTTTTCAGGATGTAAATATATCCTATCAATAAAATCAAGATGAAGAGAATCATTTCTATATATCCGAACACCCCCAACGCACGAAAGTTCACCGCCCATGGATACAAAAAGATCACTTCGATGTCGAAGAGGATAAAGAGCACAGCGACCATGTAGTACTTCACG
Organism: Ignavibacteriales bacterium; assembly: GCA_016182545.1. GTDB lineage: Bacteria > Bacteroidota > Ignavibacteria > UBA10030 > UBA8401 > SpSt-333. The sequence continues at coordinate 6,897 of JACPGG010000161.1, read as the reverse complement.
GAGAATCGTTCCCGCGCTGTTCGCACCGGCGGCATGCCGCTTTCATATGTCGAGAGTTTTTCAGGATTCGGACGATGCGGTCCTAAAAACCGTTGCAGCGTCAAAAATGTAATGCCCAGGAAGAGCCCGACACCGATCATTAAAAAGATGGGAATATATGCTTGCATGAATTTAATCGTTGTTGAAGTGAAACATTTTCTTAAGAAAGTTATCGAAAAAACGCCCGAAAGTCAACGAGAGCTTTTTCGTATTTCTACACTATGATCTTCTTTTTTGTATCGACGATTGACAATTACGAAATACATTATTAAAGAAAAAATGTGTCTGAGCAGTTCGTGATGCAATGCGTTTGTCGTCGATCAAATGATTTCCACAATCCTCGATCTTTTGGTTGTTATAAGTCTATGGCTGTTATGTCGAAAATGCCATATGCGTTTGACTGTACATTGTCTGCATGTGTGATAAAAAGAATTGTGAATCTATAACGGCACCACGTGGCAATTGTCAATTGGGCATCAATAATTTCATTCAGTGTCAAGTTAACTTTTCATATAATAAAGAGGACTGAAAAAGACTTAATTTTTTTCTTGACTTGAGTCTTCTAACCGTCTATATTCGCTAGCAGTTACACCAACGTAATTCTTCCCTTATTACCGAATTGTTAATAAAGTTGCAAAAACGGGGGTCTCTACATAAAAAGAGAGACAAGAATTCATTTTCTTTTTTTTGAGATTCAAACCGAAAATAATCAAGACAAGAGCAGCAACTTCCAATTTTTAATTATCATTTTTAGTACCAAGTATAAACAGGAGGGCATAACTCAATGAACGAGACCAAAGTAGCCACAGCCCAATCCACGTCCCGGACAGATTCCGGGGTTCGTGGGCTAACTTTCCGGAGATACTTTACGCGAGAGGGCGTGCACCCTTTTGATGAGATCGAATGGGAGTTGCGTACGGCAGTGATCAGCAATGAAAAAGGGGAAAAGATATTCGAGCAGAAGGATGTCGAAATCCCGAAATCGTGGTCGATGACGGCTACTAACGTTGTTGTCTCTAAATATTTCCATGGACAGATCGGTACCCCCGAGCGGGAGACCAGTGTTCGCCAGATCGTTGACCGTGTTGCAAAGACGACAGTCGGCTGGGGAAGGAAGATGGAATATTTCGCATCCGAAAATGATGCTGAGATCTTCTATAATGAATTATGCTACATTCTTGTCAATCAGTATATGGCTTTCAACAGTCCTGTATGGTTCAATGTCGGTATTGAAGAGAAGCCGCAATGCTCGGCTTGTTTCATTAATTCTGTACAGGATTCAATGGAGTCCATTTTAGCGCTCGCCCGTACGGAAGGAATGCTCTTTAAATGGGGATCGGGCACAGGCTCCAACCTTTCAACACTCCGCTCTTCAAAAGAAGCGCTTGCCGGCGGCGGAACTGCATCCGGTCCGGTCTCTTTTATGAAAGGATATGATGCATTCGCAGGGGTGATCAAGTCGGGTGGAAAGACACGACGTGCAGCAAAGATGGTCATCTTGAATGCCGATCATCCTGATGTTGTCGACTTCATTAATTGTAAGGCGGTGGAAGAGAAGAAAGCATGGGCATTGATCGACGCCGGATACAACGGCGGATTCAATGTTCCCGGCGGCGCATACGATTCAGTTTCATACCAGAATGCAAATCATTCTGTCCGTGTGACCGATGATTTCATGAAGGCAGTTCTCGAGGACAAAGAATGGAATACAAAATCAGTGAAGAGCGGCAAACCGGTCGATACATTTCGTGCGCGCGACATCATGCGCCAGATCTCGGAAGCGGCATGGATCTGCGGCGATCCCGGAATGCAGTTCGACACGACGGTAAATGCGTGGCACACATCGTCCAACACCGCACGCATCAATGCATCGAATCCGTGCAGCGAGTATATGTACCTCGATGACTCAGCGTGCAATCTTGCATCACTCAATCTGATGAAGTTCCGTAAAGACGACGGCGAGTTCGATGTTGAATCATTCAAGCATGCTGTTGATGTTACGATCACCGCGCAGGAAATTTTTGTTGACAACGCAAGTTATCCGACACCGGCGATCGAAAAGAACAGTCACGCATTCCGTCCGCTCGGTCTTGGCTACGCCAATCTAGGTGCTTTGTTGATGGCACGCGGGCTTGCGTACGACAGCGATTCAGGGCGCGAATACGCGGCATCGGTAACATCCTTGATGTGCGGCGAAGCGTACGCTCAATCGGCACGGATCGCAAAGGAGATGGGACCGTTCACGGGGTATGCAGTCAACCGCGAACCGATGCTGAACGTGATGAACAAACACAGCATCCATGCCGACCGGATCAGCAAAGATTACGTTCCGACAGAATTGTGGGAAGCATCAAGTCAATCGTGGAGAGAAGCGATCGAGATCGGTAAAGAGCACGGTTTCCGTAACGGCCAGGCAACAGTACTTGCACCGACGGGGACAATCGGATTCATGATGGATTGCGACACGACGGGCGTGGAGCCGGACATCGCTCTTGTCAAATACAAAAAACTTGTCGGCGGCGGCATGATGAAGATCGTCAACCAAACCGTGCCGGAAGCATTGCAGAAACTCGGCTACGACAGCGAGCAGATCGAGCATATCGTATCGTTCATTGATAAAAACGACACGATCGAGGGTGCACCGTTCTTAAAAGAAGAGCACATGTCGGTGTTCGACTGCGCTTTTAAACCGGCAAAAGGAAAGCGTTCCATCCAGTACATGGGACATATCAAAATGATGGGGGCGACTCAGCCATTTCTTTCCGGTGCGATCTCCAAGACGGTGAATATGCCGACCGAAGTGACTCCTGACGATATCATGCAGGCGTATATCGAATCATGGAAACTCGGTTTGAAAGCAGTCGCAGTCTATCGCGACGGTTGCAAACGGACGCAGCCCCTTTCCACTTCGCTTGACAGCAAGAAAGAGGAAAAGAAAACCGACGCACGTCTTGCACGACGTAGACTGCCGGCTGAACGTGCGGCATATACACACAAGTTCAGTATCGCCGGTCATGAAGGATACATCACTGCGGGTATGTACGAGGACGGAATGCCGGGCGAGGTCTTTATCACGATGTCGAAGGAAGGTTCGACACTCAGCGGTATGATGGATGCGTTCGCAACATCGATCTCCATCGCGCTGCAGTACGGCGTGCCGGTGAAAGTGCTGGTGGATAAATTCAGCCACATGCGCTTCGAGCCATCCGGCTTCACGCAGAACCCGGAGATCCCGATCGCGAAATCGATCTGCGATTATATCTTCCGCTGGCTTGGCTTAAAGTTCCTGCCGAAGGATGAGCAGCCGATCACCGTCATTGCCGATACACCGGCGATGGAAACGACAAAAGCCGAAAAGAAGGTCATGGAATCCGCAGCGGTTACCGCCGGCGAACGAAACGAGAAGTACGTCTTCCAAACGCAGGCAGACGCGCCTCCGTGTCACGAGTGTGGAAGTTTGATGATCCGTTCAGGTGCATGCTACAAGTGCACACAGTGCGGCAGTACATCGGGATGTTCTTGACCTCTGCTTAACCACAGAGACACAGAGGCACAAAGGAAATAAAACAACGCCGAGGCAGAAATGTTCTCGGTGTTGTTGTTTTAACACTCCTTTTCAAGAGGTTAAAAATTCTACCAACCCCTTGCTCTCATCCTGAAAATCCGTATCTTTGCATAAAGATAAAGAGGACAATTATGTCTTTTATTGATGTGACATCACCACAGTTCGAGGTGGTGAAAAGCATGGATAAGTTTGTCGAGGAGAATCTTCCCAATCTCCTCAAACCGATCAACGAGAACTGGCAGCCGACCGATCTCCTTCCCGATATGAGAGCGGAGGACTGGCGCGAACAGATCACCGAGTTCCGCCGTCGCGCAAAAGAATTGACGGACGAAGTACTTGTTGTACTTGTGGGCGATATGGTGACCGAAGAGGCGCTGCCGAGTTACCAGACATGGCTCAATCGCTTTCAGGGGATCAACGATCCCACAGGAGACGGCGGCGGCGCGTGGGGAAAATGGAGCAGAGGATGGACTTCTGAAGAGAATCGCCACGGCGACCTGCTCAACAAATATCTCTACCTCACGGGGCGTGTCGATATGCGTTCTGTGGAAACGACCGTGCAGCATCTGATCAACAACGGATTCAACACCAACTCCGGGAACGATCCATATCTTGGATTTATCTATACATCATTTCAAGAACGCGCAACGAAGATCTCCCACCGCAATGTCGGCATTCTTGCCAAGCGGTGCGGCGACGAGCATCTTCATAAAATTTGCGGACTGATAGCCGGCGATGAAGCGCGGCACGAAAAAGCGTACAAACTTTTCATGTCCAAAGTGTTCGAACTCGATCCGGTCAATGCAGTCATAGCTTTTGCAACCATGATGAAGAACAAAGTGACGATGCCGGCAAGTCTGATGACCGACGGAAGAGATCTCGATCTCTTCTCCAAGTTCTCCAACGTCGCGCAGCGGATCGGCGTCTACACGGCGCGTGATTACGCCAGCATCATCGCTGCGTTGGTAGAAGAATGGGAAGTGGAGACACTTAAAGGGCTTTCCGACGCCGCAGCGAAAGCGCAGGATTATCTCTGCACACTCTCCGCACGGTACGAAAAAGTTGCAGAGCGGATGAAGGGCAGGCTGGAATGTGATCCCGGCCTGCTTTCGTTTTAAACGTAATGGACGTATCTTTCCGACGCAATGGCCGATAAAAATTCAATATGCCCTCAATGCGGAAAAGAATTTGAATGCGGAGCGAAAGCCAGGCTGGAAAAATGCTGGTGTTTTTCATTTCCACACATCATCTCTCCGGGCGAAGGGAAAGATTGTTTGTGTCCTGCGTGCGTTGAAGAAAAAATATCTGCAAGAACGAAACAAACGAAATTAACAATCTATCGCGGTGACATTACAAAACTTCACGTTGACGCGATCGTCAATGCGGCAAATTCGGCACTGCTCGGCGGCGGGGGTGTCGACGGAGCAATCCATCGCGCCGCAGGTCCGGAATTGTTAACCGAGTGTCGTCGGCTGGGAGGATGTAAAACAGGTGAAGCGAAAGTGACAAAAGGATACAACCTTCCTGCAACGTACGTGATACATACGGTCGGTCCAGTGTGGCGGGGTGGAGATCAGAACGAACCGGAATTATTGGCATCGTGTTATAAGGAGAGTCTTCTGCTTGCACATTCTATCGGCGTCAAGACAATCGCATTTCCGGCGATCAGTTGCGGACTCTATGGCTATCCGATCAATAAGGCTTCTTTCATTGCAGTCACTGCCGTAAAAAACATTCTGACATTCCACTCGCAATTTAAAGAAGTGTTCTTTGTCTGTTTTGATGAACGCAGCGAAAGTGCATATCGGCAAGCGTTGGTTGTGTAAGTTGTACTTCACCCTCTCAATTCCTATCACGAGCAATAAACTATATTTGTCTTTGAATGGAAATATATCCATTTTGAGGTACACATTATATCCGAGATGACACTATGGGACAACAACAGCAATTGCTTATCGTATTAGGATTGTTGATAGTTGGCGTTTCAGTTGCAACGGGGATACGGGTGTACCAAGAGAACATGGATGCACTATACCTGTCTCAGATAGAACAAGATCTGATCTATGTAGCAACAAAGGCACAGGAGTTCTATCACAAACCGGCACATCTTGAGGGTGGGGAGGGTTCCTTCTCGACTATCAAAGGATCAAATGCACTTTTCAAATACCTTGAGTTGTCGTCGGTCTATACGACAGCAAAAAAAGCATATACTGCTACCTTCAAGATAAATAAAGCGGGTCGCGATCAAATTCTTGACATTCAAGCCGATGGTATTGTTATGCTCCGGAATAAAAAATATCCACGATACACCGTTACGGTAACCGGAAAAAGTTACAAATTGAAAAGGATACAATAAGTATGAAACCATTGTATCGATCTAAATTTGATATTTTTTGGGACGGTGTTTTTATTGTTGTTTCCGCAGTCATGCTTCTAGAGGTTCCATTCTTCATTTACGCTCCAACGTCTGAAATGTACTTTGAGTATCAAACCTTTTTGCTTCCGATCATCGGTGTTGCATTGGGGCTGTTTTATTCTTTCACGCTCCGTTTCATAGTTATTTTTCCGACCATGCTTGTGTTTGAAAGACCGTTCGGTATTTCAAACAGAAAGATTGTCATCGCTACCAAGGATATTACACAGGTGGAACTGGAATATGGCAAACGCTCTAAACTAAATATCTATCACCAGGCAAATGAAACATCGATACTCCTTTATGACTCCGAGATCCCGGATATTAAAAAAGCATTTGCACAGGCAGGAATTACAGTTGAGTAAGCATTGTTCGGCAAGGGAAAAGGCATCCGCTAAAATCGTTGATTGCTTTCATTTACATTTCTCGTTACACTGATACAGAACTGCTATTAGATTATATGTCCGTATGAAAAAAATATTGATTGTCGACGATTCTGCATATAATCGTACTTTGCTTGCCGCCATCTTGCGCAAGAAAAACCTGTACGTTGAAACAGCCGATAACGGCGAAGATGCGGTGAAGAAATTTTCCGAGTTGAAACCGGATGTCGTATTTTTGGATTATATTATGCCCAAGAAAAGCGGTGTTGACGCGCTGATCGAAATGAAACAGATCAACCCCGGCGTCATCGGCGTCATGCTCACATCCATCTCATCGGACGAGGATGTGAAAGCGGCGAAAGAAGCGGGCGCAAGCGGATATATTCTGAAGCCGTATACGGCGGAAAAAATTTACGACCTGTTGAAAAAATTCCAAGTGATCGAATGATAACTCCCAACTATACATGTCCCATGTGCAGCAGAAAGTACTTCGATCC
>JACPGG010000156.1 GCA_016182545.1 Ignavibacteriales bacterium | reverse complement strand
GTAAAATTGTGAAAGGAATTGTATGAAATATTTCTTGGTGATCGTGATGACCGCTCTGCTGCTGATCGGCTGCGGAGGAGGTCAGGTGGACGCAGAAAAACTGAACCACGCCAACGCCCTTGTGAACACGGGGAATTTTGAAGAAGGGATCGCGGAGTTGGAAGGACTCTATACATCCACGCCTGACGACATCGCGCTGAAACAATCGCTCGTCTCCGCGCATCTGAAGTACGGCAACTACTACATGTATAACGATACGCTCGCGCCGCGGGAAAAATATCCACAGGCGCTGAAGCATTACAAAGCAGTGCTGAAGATCGACGCATCAAACGCCGACGCGAAGGACAAAGCGAATCAGATCATCGAGATCTACCAGATGATGGGACGTGCAGTGCCGGAGGTGTGAAGTGGTTCGGGGTTACAGGTTTGAGTTTTAAGTGAAAAAGGCGAGCGGGGCTCGCCTTTTTTGTTTAGATACCTATATAAAAAAACTTAAGAATCTTATTTCAGCAATATCAGCTTTTCGGTTCCCACAAAATCATCTGCCTGTATTCGGCAAAAATATAAACCAGCTGGGTAATTCGTAGCGTCCCATTTCACAATGTGTGAACCTGAACTTTCCAAATCGTTCTTAAGGCTTGCGACTTCTCTCCCCAGTATATCAAAGAGCTTCATGGAAACAAAAGTTGTTTTCGGTAAATCGTACCAAATAGTCGTCGCGGGATTGAATGGATTCGGATAGACGCTGATACTGAAATCTCTCATAACCAGTTCGTTCGAGACAGTTAACAGCTGAGCGGGAGCCATAAGTATCCATCTATCAGGATCGATATTGAATGTCTTGCCATTCGGAACATTGATAATTCCTGAACCATCATACATGTCTACCCTGACGGTTTCAGCACCAATCTGAACATCGATAGGCAATGAGAACGGAAGATTGTTCGGAACTACCCACCGCAAGGTGAGTATGGTGTCATATTTACTATATTGGATTTTTGGCAATGCAGCCTGGCGAAGATATACATTGAAAAACCAATCAAGATCCAAACCGCCCCATTGCTCCGCGATCTGATGAAAGTCGTCTGTTGTCGCTAACCGGCATTGTTTTCCGTTTGTTACGGATTCCATCGCTGAGTCGGGGTATGCCAGTCTCCTGACAAGACGAAAGAATGATTGATCCCCAAGGTAATGGCGCAGAGTGTGGAGAATCCATGCCCCTTTGTTGTACACATCGTTCGACGAGAACATGTTCAACGCTGTTGTTGATTCGAGCGGAGCAACCGGATTTATATTGTTGATTGAATTGCGTAAGCCGGCCATATACGATTTGTATTTTGTAAAACCGAGTGTCCGTTCAACAAAAAGAGCTTCCATATATGTTGCAAATCCTTCGTGAATCCAAACATCACTCCAATCTTTTGCCGTGACCAGATTGCCCCACCATTCGTGAGCCAACTCATGAAGATGAATATAGTCAAATCCGTACGAGTTCAATGCAAAATCATTCCCGTAAGCAATGATAGTCTGGTGTTCCATTCCCCAGTACGGTGCATCCGCCAGCCCATATTTCTCTGCTCTGAACGGAAATGGACCGCACACTTCCTCGAAAAAACGAAGATCTTTCAGAAATGTAGTTGAGAATTGGTTCGCCTTCTCAATGTTGTAGGGCAAAAACCAATACTCACTGGGAATCATTTCCCCTGTTACACTTTGATATGAGATCGATATTTTTTGAAAGGGTCCAAGATAGAATGTTATTGCGTAGTTGCTGATTGGTTGAGTTACGTACCAGTGAAATGTCCTTATGCTTCCGTGATCTATCACTTCCAGTAATTTACCGTTCGATACACACTCCAGAGAACCTGGAACTGTAAAAAATAGATCAACAGAATCCGGTTCATCTGAAGGATGATCTTTACACGGCCACCATATATCAGCCCCTTCTTCTTCACATGCCACACCTGCCCAAATTTCTCCTGTCTTCGTTCTTTTCCAGACAAAACCGGCATCCCATGGCGGATTCGATGCAACCTTTGGAACACCATGGTACGATACAATCACAGAAATCGTATCCGACTTTTGCAGAAGATACGGAAGCGTAATCCATATTCTCCCCGAAAGTCTGCTGAATTTTAAAATGTTATTGTATCCTTGATATCCTTTCCAATTGACCGAATCCACTACGAGATTAGAATTGAGATCGAGCACAAAGATGCTCAATGTATCAAGCGCAAGAGCCCGGACTAAAACTCCCGCAGTAATTGATCGTGTTGTAGTATCAATAGATATGTTTAGTCTATAAAAAAGGACATCATATGCTGATTGCTCGTTAATGAGTGGCCCTCCTGAATCAAGTGTACGGTAGAGATGATGGACGAAACGAGGCTGAGCTGCGAGAGGAACAATGCTTGTAAGAATAAACAATATTAAAACTTGTCTGGCAAAAAATCGAATCTTCATAGAACTTTTTTGATGAATCGAATATAAGAATGATAGAAAGTTACATTTTGAATCTCAGAGTATCAACAGAGCATTTATTTGTATTTCAGTTGCATCGTAATAATGCATTGATCCGCCCAATGATTGAAGGGCGGGAATGCCGAATATTTTTCATCAAGTGACTGCAGGAATGAATAGAAGCGGGCAAATCGTTTCGGAAATTTCTCCATGTACGGCGGCGGGGAGAATGATGCGACGCCTCGAATTTTCAAAACGGAAAAATCGTCTCCGAAGCTCTTTATTACTTTACTCACAGAGTGGTAGTACGTCTTGAAATGAACTCCCTCGATGTGCGCCATGATCCCTTCTTTGTGAAATCTTCTTAATCCGATCGAAATCTCTCCTTTTAAAATATACAACACTTCCCACGGACAAACAGGAGGCATCACAACGAGCGTGACCAATCCGTTTGGTTTCAGGATCGTCCGCAGTTGTTCTGCGACAGGTGCAATCTCCTGCACGCAATTCAATCCGCCGAAATTAGAGAAGATGTGGTCGAACTGTTTCGGCGCAAGCGCGCCTGCTTCGGTGAATGAGCGCTGTTCCACTGTGATCTTATCCTGCAATTTCAGCGATACGACCTTCCTTTTTATTTCATTCACCATTCCTTCTGCAATATCCATTGCGTGCACGGTGTATCCCTGTTGTGCAAAATGGACCGCATGTCGCCTGTGCGGAGAAGGCGCTGTTGACGCGGATTGCGTTGTCTGAGGTATTTGGCTGTGATTGCATAAAAATTATTTAGTCACCCTGAGCAAGTCCCGACGATTTTTGTCGGGACGCGTCGAAGGGTGTCACTGAGGATAACCTTCGACTTGGTCAGCATAAGTCCTTGTTTTTTTCCTTTGTCATCCTTCGACGCGCTTCGGTCAGTATAAACTCCACGAAGAATCTGCCGGCGACGTTGGACGTTTCAGTTTGCCTCCGCACGAACCAGATTCTTCACTTCGTCCCGATCAACAACATCGGGACTTCGTTCAGAATGACACCATGTGTTTTTCTCTCTTTTTTTTCGCCAATTGATACAACCGTATTTTATCTAATACAATCGCCGGAATATAATACGCAAGCAACGCGACCCTTCTTATTTTTTCTTTCGTCATCCTTCCGCGCAGCGCGATGAAATCACGGAGGAATGCCAGTCCCTGCCTGCTGCGAAATATTTTATGTACATACCGGTGCAATTGTTTATAATATTGCTGTGAAAATGTGCCGCGATACATCATCGCAAGATCGTCGGAATCGGTCCAGTTCTTTTTCGCTCCCATTTCTGCTTTGACTGTCTCGAAAAATTTCGTACCGGGGAGCGGATACGAGACCGAAATGCCGATGTTGTCCGGCATCAGTTCTTTCACCATGTCGATCGTTGCCTGAATATCTTCTTCCACCTCTCCACGATATCCGAACTGCAAAAAGAACGATGCATTGATATTATACCTCTTCAGCAACGCTCTCGCATCAAAAATCTGCTGCCGGGTGATACCCTTCTCCATCGCATCAAGGATCTTTTGTGAGCCGGACTCAGCGCCAATCCATACT
>JACPGG010000157.1 GCA_016182545.1 Ignavibacteriales bacterium | reverse complement strand
TTACAGCACCGGCAAATGCCAATGCTGTCTCGGTCCGTGCCCGCAGTTGGCATCTCTGGGCCTGCGTCTCCTATTGGGATGATGTTCAATTGAATCTTATTGAAAATGTTCCCACCGGAGTGAAAGAGCGTCCGATTGCGTCAGGCGGATCGATTCCAACCGATTATTCTCTCGGACAGAATTTCCCGAATCCGTTCAATCCGGCGACAACCATTCGGTACAATCTGCCGCACAGCGGACAGGTGACATTGGAAGTGTTCAATATTGTCGGACAGAAAGTTGCCACAATCGTTGATCAAGTTCAAAGCGCCGGCGAATGGTCTGTGCGATGGAATGGAGAAGATGCTTCCGGTAAACTCGTAAGCACCGGTCTGTACCTCTATCGCTTGACGGCTGGCTCGTACGTCTCGACGAAGAAGATGATGCTTATCAAATAACATTCTTCATTATGGTGAAGCGGTCTTCTGAAGAAGAGGACCGTTTCATCATTTCTTTTTTAAACTAAGTTCCCACAGTAATGATGAAATCATTTGCTACGCTGTTAACGCTGTGGTATATCGGTGCAAACATACTGTTTGCCGGTTCCACTGGAAAAATTTCCGGAAAAGCAGTCGATGCTCAGACGAAAGAATCGGTCCCCGGTGTCAACATTATTCTGGAGGGGACGAAACTTGGCGCCCCGACAGACTTTGACGGTAACTACAATATTCTGAACATCCCTCCCGGTATCTACACACTTCGTGCATCTGCAATCGGTTTTCATCCCGTCACGATCACGGAAGTGAAGGTGTCGGTCGACTTAACGACCAGGATCGATGTCTCTCTCACCGAAGAAACAATTCAACTGAATCAAGAGGTTCTCATCGTTGCCCAGCGTCCCATTGTTCAAAAAGATCTCACGTCAACCTCTTCCAAAGTAAGTGCCGATCAGATCAAGGCGTTTCCTGTTGAAGATGTTGCAGGGCTTGTGAATTTGCAAGCCGGTGTTGTGGAGGGACATTTTCGAGGCGGACGCTCCGGTGAAGTGCTCTATTTAATAGATGGCATTCCCGTCACCGATTCCTACTCAGGCGGAGCGGGCGTCAGTGCAGAGAATCAAGCAATACAGGAACTGGAAGTCATCAGCGGAACATTCAATGCCGAGTACGGTCAGGCAATGTCCGGTGTGGTCAACCAGATCACGAAAGACGGTTCCGAAAAATTTTCAGTGAGTCTCTCGACATACTTCGGCGACTATGTCAGCGGACGCGACAACTTATTTTTGACGCCGGAAGTTGTGCGCAACGGTGATTTGAGCTCACCCGTGCAGCCGACGGAGAATTATAACCGTATTAGTCCCGCAGATATCTTTGATATGCAGGGAACGATCAGTGGACCGATCATCGGTTCCGATGTTACATTCTTTTTGTCCGGACGGAAATATTCAAACGACGGACACTTGTACGGCAGAAGAATTTTCAATCCGAACGATTCCGCAAACTTCAGTTCAAACAACGCATCCCAGTGGTACCGCGGTGCAACGGGAGACAACGAATATGTTTCCATGAACGACGAACATCGTTCAACGGTGCAGGGGAAAGTGACTGTGCGTGCATTTGAAACGGATAAATTTCGTTTTTCATATTTGGGGCAAACGCGCGACTGGCGAAATTACGATCATCGGTACAAATATAATCCGGATGGTGCGTACAAGAATTTCTCTTCGGGAACTCTTGCAAGCATCAACTATGTGAGCGTGTTGAGCGCCGAAACGTTTTGGGAAGTGAATGCAGCGTGGTACCGCACAAAGGAAGAATCGTACGTGTTTGAAGATCCGTATGACCGCAGATTTCCCGTATCTAATCAATCGCTACAATCGACCGGTTCGGCTTTTTTTGTCAGAGGTGCAGAAGATGTTCACTTCCATCGCGAACTGAGAAACTGGCTGGGGAAGGGTGATTTTGTCAGTCAGATAACAAATCACCATCAGGTGAAAGCGGGGTTTGAAGGGAAACTGTATCGACTCTGGATCAATAATTTTGGAATTCAAAACGATCAAATGTCAAATTTCAAGCCGAAGCCTGTGTATTTCGGCAGTTCTGATTTTGCAAATGTGGTTCTCAATCCAATTCAAAGTTCAGCATATCTTCAGGATAAGATGGAGTATGAAAGTTTTATCGTGAATATCGGAATTCGCTTCGATTACTTTGATTCAAAGGCAAAAATCCTGACAGAACAGTTGAAACTGAACCGCACCGCCGGACAAAAAGCAGCAGAATCCGAATTTCAAATGAGTCCCCGTTTTGGCTTGGCATTTCCGATTACCGATCAAGGTGTTCTGCATTTGTCGTACGGTCATTTTTTCCAGATCCCCCAATTCGATCTGATGTATCTTAATCCATCGTACAATATCAACGCGACTGAAACGTTTCAAGTCGGGAATCCCGGATTGCGATCGGAAAGAACTGTCGCATACGAGCTCGGACTGCAGCAGCAGGTGGCAGAAGATGTGGGCATCGACGTGACTATCTATTATAAGGATGTCCGCAATTTACTCGGAACACAGATTTTTGAACTCGAGAACGGAAACAGATACTCTCAATATATCAATCAGGATTACGGGAACACGAAAGGATTTATTCTCTCTCTTGAAAAGCGGTTGATGGATGGTTTCGGAGCCACAATTGACTACACATTCCAGATCGCTAAAGGAAATGCATCTGATCCCAACTCGGTATTCCTCGACAGTCAATCAGATCCGCCGGTCGAAAGTCAAAAGCAAATGTCGTCGCTGGATTGGGATCGCCGCCACTCTTTCAACGTTTCCCTTACGTTCGGTCGACCGAAAAATTATACGATCACAACGATCGGGCGGCTCGGAAGCGGATTGCCGTACACTCCGTCGTTGCAAAACCAGCGAACGGGATTGGTCAACAGCGAAAATCGTCCGATGGTCTACACCGTCGATCTCTACGCGACGAAATTTATTACTTTTGCCGATTATTCGTTGAGCATCTTCGCAAAAGTGTACAATCTGTTCGATACCGAAAACGAGTTGAATGTCTTTACAGATACAGGACGTGCGAATTACAGCATTCAAGCAGGATATTCCGGCCGTCCGCGCGGGATCAATTCAATCGAAGAATATTATACCCGTCCTGATTTTTATTCTGCCCCTCGCCAGATTATTGTCGGCGTTGAAATCAATATTTAAATTCATCCGTATGAATCGTAAAATATTCTTTCATTCTTCTCTTATTGCTGTGGCGTGTTTCATATTCAGCGGTACTCTGACCTCGCAGCAAAATTTTATCGACCCGAACAAAGGGAATGTCATATACACAAAAAAGGGGATCCTTGACGGGAACCTTGTTCGCACCCTCTTCTTTAATCACGGAGAGATCGCATTCCATGCGAGCCATCCTTCCGGCGAATGGCCGAAGGGAACAGGGCACGAATATGTTGACGGCGTTGCAGTGATCGTTCAGGCAGAAACGAAAGACACAGCCGGCAACATCATCCATCCGCTCGAGACAAATTACCGTGAGTTTATCCGTAAAAATCCTGTAACAAATGTACCGTGGGGCTGGGAGCCGCTTCCCGGGTATGCAAACCCGATCCAGGATGAACCGGCGATGAGCAACAAATCATCAACGTGGCCCTCGTTCTGGCCCGACCGATCATCAGAATGGAACGGACTCTGGAACGGATTTTTCGGACGCGGAATTTTGAATGCCGATCTTGAAACATATTTTCGAATGGATGATGCAGCGGACAAACAGTACGCTTATTTTCCCGATCCTGCCGATCCAACTCGCGGCGGTTTAGGATTGCAGGTTGCCGTCCGGGGTTTTCAATGGTCGCAGGTGCTTGCTGCTGATGTCATCTTCTGGTATTACGAAATTACGAACATTGCAAAACAAGATTATTCAAAGGTCGTCTTTGCACAATATATTGATTGGGGAATCGGAGGGACTGATGACTCGAGCGATGATCGTGGGTTGTTTGATAAAGAATTAGATATTGCGTATGCATTCGACGGCGACGGCATCGGTTCGCCGGGAAATTGGTCTCCGGTCGGTGTCGCCGGATACGCATTCCTTGAAAGTCCGGGCATTGCAAAAGATTCGCTCGGATTTCCGCAAGGACTTGACGATGATGACGACGGTATTACCGATGAAGTGAGAGACAATGATGCAGGAATAAAAATTGTCGGAAAAACAAATATCGTTGCCGAACTGACCTCTCGCTACAACATGACGAAGTTTTTGAAATTCTATAATCTGACAAAGACCGACGATATTATCGCTGTTCAACAAGGATACTGGTGGACAGGTGATGAGAATGCCAACTGGCGCGGCTTCACCGATTTGAATAACAACGGAATCTGGGATGACGGCGAACCATTGAACGACGATGTCGGTTCCGACGGTCTTGCTCCGTTCGATGCGGCGTACGTAGGACCGGATGGCGACGGCAGTCAGGGGAATGGAAGACCGGAACAAGGTGAACCGAGTTTCGGCTCGCTGGATAAAGATGAGTCCGATCAGATCGGGTTGACGGGATTCAGCATTTTCCCCGTTCACTTTTACGAACTGCACAATGACGAACAGAACTGGGGTGTGTTGACAACGCCGACAGACACCACCGGAGTGCAGCAATTGAACGATGTCAATCTCGGAATGTATTTTTCCGCCGGTGCGCGCCCGAACCAGCAAAAAAATTTTCCGGGAAATCTTTTCCCGTTGAGAAAATTACAGACCGAACGTTTTTCGATGGCGTTGCTGTTTGGCGATGACAGGAACGATTTGATCCGCCGTAAAAGAACGGTACAACAGATCTACAACGCCAACTACAGATTCGCAAAACCGCCGGATAAACCGCAGGTGGTTGCCGTGCCGGGTGATCGGAAAGTGACATTGTACTGGGATAGTCGTGCCGAGCAATCGTACGATCCGTTCCTTCAGCAATTTGATTTTGAGGGATACAAAATCTATCGCAGTACGGAACCGAGCTTCCTCGAAAATCTGGTCATCACCGATGCGTACGGAAAACAGACATTCCGCAAACCGATCGCACAGTTCGATCTTGTCGATACCATTCAAGGTTTGCATCCGCTCGATATCAACGGTGTCAAGTACGATCTCGGCAGCGAAACAGGACTTCGTCACACATACGTCGACACCGATGTGCAGAACGGTCAGACATATTATTACGCAGTGGTTTCGTACGACCAGGGATTTTATACGATTACGACAGAAGGAGTGCCGGACGGCATCGCGCCATCCGAATGTACTGCGATCATCCGCGCCGATCTGAGCGGCAATGCAAAACCGGATATCAATACAGCGGTCGTTACGCCGCGCGCACCATCGGCAGGATACGTCGCTCCGGGCGTTGACGGAGGAATTCTTCATGCAGGTTCCGGCACAGGAAATTTTTCCATTGAAGTGCTGAATCCCGATTCCGTAAAATCAGGACATGTCTACCGTGTGACATTTGAAAATCCCTCTCCGTTCCAAAACAATCCCAGACCGCTTTTTTCATTGACCGATGAAACAACCGGCGAAGTGCTTGAACTAAAAAAACAGGTTGTGAGTTATCCTGAAGAATCTGCGATCGTTCACGGATTCATCGGCTATGTAAGAAATGATGCGGTTATCGACATGGTGCAATCACAATCGGGATGGAGGACCGGTAATTCGAATGTGATCGTAAAGATCAATTCCCTGGAAACAGATCCTGCGTATGCCGGAGTTGCGGTAAAATATCCTGCCGATTACGAGATCCGATTTTACAATCAAATAGTGGATACATCAACGCAGACCGGATTTTTTGATCCACTCATTCCGACAAAATTCACGATCTGGAATCTGACGGAGAATAAGAAAGCGCAATTTATTCTTAAGGACAACCGAAACGACTCTTCCCTTGCACCGGGAAATCAGGCGATCATCGTTGTTGGCGACACTCTTGGTAAACCTGCGCAACTCGGCAATTATCGCGCTGCTTGGGAGATCGAATTTTTTGTCGATACGCTGGCGGGACCGTTGAGACTTCCGCAGCCGAATGATACATACGGGTTTGCAACGACAAAACCGTTCCGCACGGGAGAATCATTCCAGTTTAAAATGAGAGGTTCAAACGTTGATGGGGCGAAAGCGAAATCCGATCTGGATAAAGTCGTTGTTGTCCCGAATCCGTATGTCGGTGCCGCATCGTGGGAGCCGCAGAATTTATTCAGAACCGGCCGCGGTGAGCGGAGAATCCATTTCATCAATCTCCCCGCAAAGTGCACGATCCGTATCTATACTGTCAGCGGAAATCTCGTACAGACTTTGCAGCATAACACGGAAATAGATAATGGGCAGGAGCCATGGAATCTCGTTTCGAAAGACGGGATGGATATCAGTTACGGTGTCTATATCTTCCACATTGATGCGCCCGGGATCGGCGAAAAGATCGGAAAGTTTGCGGTGGTAAAATGAGAAAGGAATGGGAAATGAAACTTAAACCTATCTCAATAGTGGAAAGTCATTGCGAGGGAGCGACCTCCTCATTATTTGTTAGTTGGGAGCGACCGAAGCAATCCCCTGAGATTGAAAGAATAACGAGAGTGTCCCGCTTTTTGGATTCCGCGCTTCACGGGATTCAAGTAACGGAACTTCGCCAAAAAACGGCTCGCAATGACATTCATTCAGGGTGGTTCTCAGTAAAATTTTCGCTTATAATCCTCCATCTTCTTCTATCATCAATGGTTGTGCATGCACAAACCAGTGCAAAAGATGTTTCCAAATCCGGAACGACTGCCGCAACATTCCTTGAAATTCCCGTCAGTGCTCGTGCCATTGCGTTTGGTTCTGCATATTCCGCGATTGCCGATGATGCATCAAGTTTGTATTGGAATCCTGCCGGAGCAGCACGGCTGCCGCAGACGGAAGTGGTCTTCTCGCACATGAACTGGATCGCAGACCTCGCTTTTGATTACTCCGCAGCGGTCATCCCGCTCGGTTCATTCGGAAATGTGGGGATCAGTTTTACGGCATTGACGATGGACGACATGGCTGTCCGCACGGTAGACAGACCGGAAGGGACGGGAGAATTATTCAGCGCGTCGAGTATCGCCTTTGCTGTGCACTACGCAAGAAATCTTTCGGATAGATTCTCGATCGGCTTTTCCGGAAAATATATTCAGGAAACGATCTGGCATATGAACGCAAATGCATTCGCTCTTGATATCGGAGTTTTGTACACTACGGAGTTCTTCAACAATATGAAGATCGGCGCGATCATTTCGAACTTCGGGACCGACCTGCAAATGGCGGGAAGGGATGCACGCATGTTTGAACGTGTCGACGATCAGAAAATGGGGAGCAATGACCGGATTCCCGTCAACATCGAGATGGATCCCTGGTCGCTCCCGCTCAATTTTCAATTCGGCATTGCAACAGATCTGTTCAAGTCCGAAATGCATCAGGTGACCATCGCCGTTGACGCATTACACCCGAGCGATAATTATGAGAGCATCAACATTGGGATCGAATATAAATTTTATGAGGCACTGGCACTCCGCGGCGGATTCCGTTCGTTGGGATTGGCTGACAGCGAGGGAGGACTGACGCTCGGTGCAGGATTATCGAGCCGGCTATTCGGAGAAGGTGTCGATGCACGTCTTGATTACGCATTTGCAGATTACGGTCGGTTGAAAGCGGCGAACATTATATCACTTGCAGTTGCCTTTTAATGAAAACATATTTTTTCTTTCTGTGTGCATCGATCATCTCCATCGGCTGTTCGGAAAAGGATGCCGGTGAAACGGCAATTTCGAATGATGTCGTAACCCTTACCTATTGGCCCGCACCAAATCCGCAGGAAGTTCAACTCGCAAACGCGATCGTCCAAGAATGGAACCGCCTTCACCCGAACATACAGGTGAAGATGCAGCCGATTCCAGTCAGCCAATCCACCGAAGAAGTACTGCTCGCTGCCATTGCCGGAAAAACAACTCCCGACGTCTGCTCCAATATCTGGCCCGGCGCACTGGCTGAATTTACTCGGTTGGGTGGATTGGTCGCACTTGATCAATTTTCAGATTTTGATTCTGCAATTATGAGTCGTACTCCGAAAGATGTCGTCGAATCTCTCCGCGATCCTTCAGGACATTTCTACCAAATGCCGTGGAAAACAAATCCGGTCATGATGTTCTATAACAAACGACTGTTTGAAGAAAGCGGAGTCGCATCTGTTCCTCGAACGTATTCGGAATTTTTCACAGCAGCAAAAAAAATCACGAAGGATACCGACGGCAACGGGCAAATTGATGTCTGGATGGGTGAGAGGGATATTCGTCCGATCTGGTGGCAGCGATGGTTCGATTATTACTGCTTCTATATTGCCGCATCGCACGGAAAAACATTCTTTGTGAACGGCGAACCGAATTTGGATCAGGATGCATCATCGGAAGTGCTCGAGTTCTTCAAAACATGTTATGCGGAAAATTATTTTCCTCACACGTTCTTTCAGGGGGGCGATCCGTTCCTTCTCGAGCGGAAAGCGACAAACTTTGCCGGACCGTGGCAGATTCCGACGCTGCGCACGCTTGCCCCGCATGTTCGGTACGGTGTCGTTCCGATCCCTGTTCCCGACGATCATCAGGGACCGGTGTACACGTACGGTGATTACAAGAACATCGCGATCTTCAGCACGACGAAACATCCGAAAGAGGCGTGGGAGTTTGTGAAGTTTCTTGTGAAGGCAAAATACGATTTGATGCTGCTGGAAATTGCAAATCAAATTCCGATTCGGGGTGATTTGTTGACGAATCCACTCTTCAAAGAATATTTCGAAAAGAATCCGTTGATGATCGAATTTGCAAAGCAGGCAATTTACACGAGAAGTGTCGATTCGGCACCCGATTTGAAGGAGATCTTCGATGCGATCTCCCAGGAGTACGAAGCGTCAGCAGTATATGGCAAAAAATCGCCGCGTGAAGCCACAGAGTCGGCGCTGAAAAGAATGGCGATGATCGTGGAGTGGAACAAATGACGGCAACGAAAAAGAAATACGATCGTCCGGGATATATGCTGTCGCTGCCGTACGTCATCTTCTTTCTCATGTTTGTTGCATATCCTTTGATCTTTTCTCTCGTGCTGGTTTTTCACCGCTGGGATATCGTAACGCCGATGCAATGGATCGGGTTGAAAAATTTCGAGCGGCTTGCATACGATCCCCTATTTTTCAAATCGATCATCAATACGCTGACATTCCTGTTGATCCA
>JACPGG010000017.1:12185-14663 GCA_016182545.1 Ignavibacteriales bacterium | reverse complement strand
TGTTGCCCAGCGAGTATGGCCGATACCGATCGAGCCGCTGTACTGCTCCACCGATGCGGATTTTTCCAATTCGGTCACTTTCCCGACCTTCTTTTGCACACGAAGTTGCGAATCGTGAATGATCGCAACGCCCGCTGAATCGTACCCGCGATACTCGAGCCGTTTCAACCCGTCGATAAGCATTGGCAATGAATTTTTAGAACCGATATATCCGACTATGCCGCACATGTGATAAAGTCAATAATGAATGAAGAAAAATACATAGATGATGTTTGATACTCGATACTGGATACTGGATACTGAATACTGGATGCAGGTAGTATACAGTCACTATCAAAAAACAAGCATCAGACACCTAAAATCATTTTTTAATTCCAATCACCGCCAGCATCCGTCCTGAATTTTTTCCATCCCTGCGAAAAGAATGGTACTGCTGATTGTGGATAGAACAGTCCGGATGCACTTCAATATGTGATTCCTGCACTCCATTTGCAAGAAGTTGAAGCATATTCACTTTTTTCACATTGAGCATAAATTTTCCATTCCCTTTTTCCGTCCAACAATCATTCGGGAATAACTCCGCGACTTCGTTCCCCACTTCATAACAACATACTCCTGCTGAAGGACCGATGAAAGCAACGATATTTGCCGGAACGACAGAGTAGTTCTGCTTCATCAACTGAACTGCGTTCCCGACGATGCTCTTCGACGTTCCTCTCCACCCTGCATGAATTCCTGCAATAACATTTTTATCCGGGTCGTACAGCATAATAGGCGTGCAATCGGCGATGCTGACGGCAAGGAATGTATTCTTAGCATCAGTCACCAATCCTTTTCTTTAACGTCCTCCGGATCGTCACCAACGTTAAAACTCATATTCAAGTCGTACGCACCGCCGCTGACACCGCCGAAGCGCGTACTCATTCCGAAAACAAGATTCGGAAATTGCTCTAATATTTTTGATCGAACGATGTTCATAGAGATAAAAAACCTGACAGATTTCTGATTCCTGTCAGGTTTGAACGATACGATTAATACCGGAGCAATTGCCCGTTGTTAAAGATTCCGACCGCCTTACCTTTCAGCACTCTCCCATTGAAAGGAGAATTTTTCGATTTCGATTTGAAGGCTGCGGTGTCAACTTTCCATTGCATTGCGGGATCAAAAAATGTAAGATTCGCCCGTTCACCTTCTTTCACGTCGATTTCTTTTCCAACGATCCTTCGTGGATTCGTCGAAAGTTTTTCGATCATTTGAGAGAGAGTCAGGAATTTTTGTTCGACCAATTCACTGATCGTCAATCCAATTGCGGTTTCGAGTCCGACAATCCCGAACGGTGCCTGGATATAATCGACCTCCTTCTCATCAAGCGAATGCGGAGCGTGATCGGTGGCGATGACGTCGATCGTTCCGTCTTTCAATCCTTCTTTGATCGCATCGATGTCATCCTGTGTACGGAGCGGCGGATTCATTTTTGTATTGGTATCGTACGTGCGGACAATCTCGTCGGTAACAGTAAAATGGTGCGGCGTTACCTCGCACGTGACCTGAACTCCTCCCGATTTTCCCTGCCGCACCAAAGCGACCGAATATGCCGTGCTCAAGTGACAAACGTGATATCGTGAATGAGTGTACCCCGCAAGGATCAGATCACGAGCGATCATGATCTCCTCAGCAACGCAGGGAATACCCAGCAGACCGAGTTCAGTCGATACTTTCCCTTCATTCATTACTCCTCCATGTGCAAGTTCGGGTATCTCGCAATGTTGCATCACGGGAACATTGTACATATTCGCATATTCGAGCGCGCGGCGCATGATCTTTGCATCGAACACCGGTGCTCCATCGTCGCTCAATCCGACTGCCCCCGCTTTGACAAGTTCCGCAATGGGTGAAAGTGTTTTACCCTCCCGTCCTTTGCTGACAGACGCGATCGGATGAACATCCACAAGTCCGCCGTTCACACGTTTTGCCTGCATTTGAATGAATGTCACGAGCGATTCATCATCGATCGCCGGGTTCGTATTCGGCATACAGCAGACTGCAGTGAATCCCCCGTACGCAGCGGAGCGTGTTCCGGTTTCAATGGTTTCTTTGTGTTCATATCCCGGTTCCCGCAGATGGACATGCATATCGATGAATCCCGGTGCGACGATCTTGTTCTTAAGATTGACGATCGTATGATCATTCTGTGGCGAAATCGATTTCTTTATTGACTCGATTGTTCCGTCAACGATCAAGATATCAACTACCTCATCGCGATTCGTTTTCGGATCGATCAACCTTCCCTGTTGCAGTAAGATTTTTTCTGACATAGTTTTTTCCTTTGGCAGGTCGGCGTTAACGCCGACCCGCCAATAATTCAATTTTGTGTACCGAGTAGATATAGGATCGCCATGCGGATCGCGACGCCGTTCTGCACTTGTTCAAGAATCAGTGAATTCGGTCCGTCGGCAACATCTGCAGATAGTTCAACGT
>JACPGG010000017.1:0-12168 GCA_016182545.1 Ignavibacteriales bacterium | reverse complement strand
GTTCAACGTCCCGGTTGATCGGACCCGGATGGAGTATCGCTATCGGTTTGCCGATCTTATCGAGCCTTTCTTTTGTAACTCCAAAGAATCTGTGGAATTCACGCAGTGTGGGAAAATATCCGCCTGCTTCCCGTTCCAATTGTATGCGCAGTACATTCAGCGCATCGACCTTTGGCAGGACATCATCCAGGTGATGATAGACATCAACACCCAGTTTATCAATATCTCGAGGCACTAATGTCGCGGGACCGCAGACGGAAACCATCGCACCCATCGTCAACAAGCCGAAAATATTCGAGCGCGCAACCCTGCTGTGCAGGATGTCACCGACGATGCAGACGTGTAATCCTTCGAGCTTTCCAAACTTCTCGCGTAGGCTGTACATATCGAGCAATCCCTGTGTCGGATGTTCGTGCTGTCCGTCCCCGGCATTGATAATATTCGCATCGATAATGCGGGAGAGAAAATGCGCCGAACCGGAAGCGTTGTGACGCAGTACGACCATGTCGATCTTCATCGCTTCGATATTGCGCGCTGTGTCTTTCAATGTCTCCCCTTTTGATACACTCGATGTCGACGCAGAAAAACTGACCACATCGGCGGATAAACGCCGCTCCGCGAGTTCAAACGACGTGCGCGTTCGGGTTGAGTTCTCAAAAAAGAGATTGACAATCGTCTTTCCCTGCAGAGTCGGCACTTTCTTTATCGGACGATTAATGATCTCTTTGAATGAAACGGCAGTATCAAGTATCAATTGGATGTCTTCTTTCGGAACGCCTTGAAGCCCCAACAGATGTCTGCTCTTGAGTCCCATCAGTTGTTCCCTCCTTCCTGCGTCAGGTAGACAGCATCCTCTCCGTCAATTTCGGTCATCAGTACTTGTACCTGTTGATTGAATGATGTCGGTATATTTTTCCCGATGAAATCCGCTTTGATCGGCAGCTGTCTGTGCCCGCGATCGACAAAGACGGCAAGCTGAATGGACGCCGGTCTGCCGATATCCATGAGTGCATTCAATGCGGATCGAATGGTGCGTCCGGTAAAAAGGACATCATCGACGAGAATGATATTCTTATCCTGCACATCATAGAGAATATCGGTCGTTTTGAGTTGCGGTTGGTTCAGTTTGCCGCGTAGATCATCACGATACAGAGTAATGTCGAGACTGCCGATGGGAACGGAAATATTTTCCATGAGTGAGATCTTGTGCGCAATGCGGTGCGCAAGATAATCGCCTCGCGTACGGATACCGACAATGCCGATCGTTTCGGCACCTTTGTTCCGTTCGATGATCTCATGTGCAAGTCTGGTAACGGTGCGGGCAAACCCTTTGCCGTCGATAAGGGTCTGTTTAGCAGGCATATAAAAAAACCTCCGGTTCTCGTTGTGAGAAGGAGGTGCAATGTGCGTACTTCTTCATGCTGTTCTCCTTTCCTATCTCTCAGGATAGAATTAAAGGAATCTGTGGATTAATCTGCTGTAAAAATACTCAAATATTCAATGTCGAGCAAGGGTCAATTTGATTGAATCTGACGCCTCCATTGTTCGTCGTGCAATTCGTTCCTATGTGTGGAGTGGAGTAGGATATAATCGGAAAATCCTGTCCGGTCTCCAAAAATGAATTGCACGCCCCCTTGAATGGAATTGTAATACCACACCTCATACGGCTTTACATCCGTTTCATTTGCGTGACGCTCGATCTCGTCGGGTTGTCCATAGATAACATACACACGACCACGGTCGGTCTTCCATCCTTCACGAAATCCTGTTTTATACTGACTGTTGACGAGAGCGATCCTCCGGAAGTATTCCAGTTTAGTTTCATTGATCGGAGTCGATTTATCCTCATCGCGCGAAGTCCAAAAATCGAACATCGCTTTCCGTTTCGCGTCGACCCCTTTCAGTTTGGCGTATTGTGCCGTTTCATCGCGCAGAGCAACATACCGCGATTGCTCGAATTCCTTGTCAAGTTCTTCTTCGCTCATTGCAGCGTATTCCGATGCATCGACACTGGAACCGAGCGGCGATACCAGCGTATCGATCGGAAGCGACGGATTGTAGACGAAGAATTTTTTTGCAGCCGATACGGTACTGCTGTCAACCGAATCAATAATACTGTACGAGAATGTATAGACACCCGTCCTTAATGAATTCACCTTCACCATTCCCACCTCAACATTCGAGTCGTTCATTCGCCTCTTCATCTTCTCGTGGTTGATGACTTCTTTTCCCACTGCATTGCTGACGACAGCCTTTGTGAAATATTTCTCGGATTTGTTCTTCAACAGATTGTAGGCTTCAAGGTAATAAAAGAGAACCGGCTGATGCTGTCCGAACAATTTCGTAGGATTCGGCTTTACCTCGAATGTATTCTTATAAAACCGATTTGCGGTGTCGCGCTCCATTTGAACGATTGAACCTGCCAACTCAACATCGCTTAAAAAGATATTCGTTTGCGGGAACGGTTTCAGATCGACGGCAAACGAAAGACTGTCTCTGTTCGCCGCCAAGTACACATCCTGCGCAACGAGGTACACACGGTAGACATCCGGTTGTAACATGAACCCGAACACGTCAACGTACGATCTGGAATTTGCAAGCATCGACGTATCGGTCACACTGAACGGTATCCTCCACATCACGCTCATCACCGTTTCGCTGCGATGGGATCCGTTCTCCTGAACATACTTCAATGCCGTTACATCGAACGAGTAGTACACTTCCACATACAGATTCTCCGCATCACCCCGAAAGCGCGCAATGTCATAACTGAGGCGTAACGGAGGGGCGCTTTGTTGACCAAATAGAGAAATGGAAAGGAAAAGCAATAAGGCAAAAAAATACTTCTTCATGAGTGTGCTTTACAATTGTTAAAAACAAAAGAAACCTTCCGTGAACAATATACTATTTCAGCAGTTAAGTTTCACCCCTTTGTTGTTTCATCGACGTCGTTCACAAACATTGCAAGGACTCCGGATAGTGCCATCGAAAATCCGCCGAGGAGCAACGCATTGATAGCGTGATTGTTCAAAATGGTATGCATCACGTACCCTAAGATTCCCGCCGCACAGATTTGAGGGATGACAATGAAGAAATTGAAGATTCCCATATACACTCCCATTTTGTTCGACGGAAGCGCGCCCGCAAGTATCGCATACGGCATCGAAAGTATGCTCGCCCATGCCAAACCGACTCCGACCATTGATACCAACAACAGAGCTGGATCAGAGATAACATAGAACGATGCCAGGCTCAATCCGCCGATAACAAGTGAGATCATGTGGACAAATTTTCTGCTTGTTCTTTTTGCAATCACCGGCAGGAGAAATGCGGCAAGCGCAGCAAACCCGTTATATGCCGCAAATAAAACACCGACCCAATCGGCTCCTTCATTATATAAAGCGGATGTCGGATCTGAAGTTTTGTAAATATGGCTGGTCACCGCACTGGTGGTATAGATCCACATGCAAAAAAGTGCGAACCACGAAAAGAATTGCACGACAGCAAGTTGCACCATTGTCTTCGGCATCTGTCGCAGGCTGAGCACGATCTCTTTCACTCCGGTAAAAAATCCTCTCGTATCCCTTTTCTCTTGTTCAAAGGCAGTAATGTCCTGTGGCGGGTATTCTTTGGTTCTGAAAACTGTCCAACCTACAGCACCAAGAAATGCAATCCCGCCGACGTAGAATGAGTAGATCACAGAGGGGGGAATCTCACCCGCCGGCACACTGTTGCTGATGCCAAACCAATTGGTAAAGATGTACGGAAGAGCTGAAGCGACAATGGCGCCGATTCCGATGAAGAAACTTTGCACTGCAAATCCGGTCGTTCGCTGCTCGGATGGAAGTAGATCTGCAACCAGCGCGCGGAACGGTTCCATCGAAATGTTGATCGAGGCATCCAACACCCATAGCATCAATGCGGCGAACCACAATACAGGCGAGTTTGGCATGACGAACAAAGCAGCTGTTGCGAGAATCGCTCCGGTAAGAAAATAAGGACGGCGTCTTCCCAGTCTCCCCCATGTCCGGTCGCTCATGTAGCCGATGATCGGTTGAACGATCAATCCCGTTGTCGGCGCTGCAATCCACAAGATTGGAATGGAATCGATGCTTGCACCGAGCGTCTCAAAAATCCTGCTGACGTTCGCGTTCTGCAAAGCGAAGCCGAATTGAATACCAAGAAATCCAAAACTCATATTCCAGATCTGCCAGAAATTTAAACGGGATTTTTCCATACGCTTTCCATTTCCAATTTTCAATTTTTGATAATCATGCAATTGTGTAAACTTGAAATCATTCAATTTTCAAAACTCTCCAATGCACTCCAGAAACTGTCACCGGTACCATATTATCTTTCACACCTATTCTCTCCCCACTTATAATATCAATCAACTCTTTTGACTCAAGCAGTACCGGGAGATGGAATTCAAAATTCTGTTCATCGTCATTCTTGTTCAGCACCACCAACAACCGTTCGTTCATATCGGCGCGAATGTATGCATATGCGATCGTATCTGCCCGAAGCGTATAGAAATCTCCGTACCGGAGAGCAGAATGATTGTTCCTCATCTTCACGATCCGCTGCGTCTCAGCGAGCATTGATTTCTCATGGTGCGTCAGCGAATCACCAAACCGCATCATTCTGCGGTTGTCGGGATCGTCCGCGCCGGTCATGCCGAATTCGGAGCCGTAGTAGATCACCGGTAAACCGGGGATCGTAAATAGATACGCGTAATACAACGCCGCTTTTTTGTAACTCTCCGGGTTGCGAACGACCGGAGGATTGTTCCATGCCATTTCGCGCGTATCGACTCCCTGCAATTTCACTGCGCCGTCGGCGTACGCCATAAATCGCACCTTGTCGTGACTATCCATGATATTTCCCATCAGATTGTACTGCCCGAACGCTTCGAACGATTTCTTCATGTGAAAGTCGAGCGAGGCGAACGATTCGTTCTGTTCGATGAAGACGGGAATCGCAAAATAGGAAAGAGTAAAATTGAATTGTGAACTCAACTGACCGTTGTTGACGTACGATGCGACGAGGTTGTAGTCGCCGAATGTTTCGCCGATCTGATACACTTTTTTCCTTTGGGGGATTTCGATTTTTTCTTTCAGGTCTCGTGTCAATGCGCGCCAGAATTCATTCGGCACATGCTTTACGGCATCGTGGCGGAAACCGTCGGCACCTGTTTCGTTGAGCCACCAGATGCTGTTGTCCGCCATGAAACGGATTTGCGCATCGGATTTTGTATAGTCGAACGACGGCATATAAGGTTCAAACCATGTTGTCAATCGCTGTTCATCCCACAGCCGAAGATTCTTCCTTCCATCCGGCAGGTCCAGCGTGCCAAACCATTCGGGATGCTCTTGAAACAACGGATTATCAATATGAACGTGGTGCGCCACAATATCGAGCAGCACTTTGATCTTTCTTTGATGCGCTTTTGCAACCAGTTCTTTCAACTCATCCATCGTCCCGAATTTCTCTTCAGCTGCAAAATTATTGACGGGCCAATAACCGTGGTAGCCGCTGTACCAGCGGTGCGGCGGCGGGTATTCGCGAAATGCAGTGTTCGGATTATCATAGACGGGCGAGATCCACAAAATATTGATCCCCAGCGAATCGAAATATCCCGATTCGATCTTGTCGATGATCCCGCGGAAGTCCCCTCCCTGGTAGTTAGCCTGCACAAAAATGGAGTCGTGCCTCACAGGCGCATCGTTCGTTGTATTCCCGTTGTTGAACCGATCGACCATAATAGAATAAATCACTCCGTCATGCCACTTTGCTGCTTCGGTTGATCTCCCTGCAGGGACGGCATCGTACAATTGCACTTGCTGAATGTTTGTGTTCTTTCCGTTCTGCGTTACAAGCACGCGGAGAACTTTTTCACCGCTCAACGTTTTTTTCGGAAGTCGTACTTCGATGGTATGTCCTTTGATAACGATATTCTGCTCGTTCACTTTATCATTGTTCAACAATGCAACGACATTCTTTTTCGCCAATCCTTTCGAAGCGCCGTCGTCGTACAGAAAAGTGAATATGCATTTCTCTTTCACAACACCCATTCCGCCGATATGCAGGAACATCTTGATGCTGTCTTTGTCGGCGACCCGCAACACGGAATTGTAACTCTCGAATCCTGTAGGCGCTGTTGCCGGATTGGATGGATCGATGATTTCTTTCCCGTCCACAACGAATTTGTAAATATAACTCCCCGGTTCAAGCTGCACTGCCCTTTCATATGTTCCATCTCCGTCGGCGTCCTGCAGTGGATCGGAATCCTTGTTCCAATTATTGAAATTCCCTTCTACCGTTACAGTACTTATTACCGATTCAGGTTTGTAGCAAAACGTATGAGTGACACGCGATGCGGCAGCGCTGTTGACGAGAACCGGAATGTAGTACTTCGACGTCCGGAAAGTGAATTCTAACAGCGTTGCACCGAACGATACGCTCTTTGCACGGAGGACAAGCAATTGCTTCTGTTTAATATATTCAACGAACAGATCGTTGTTTTTTGTGAATTTTATTCCGTTGTAGTTCTTCGCATAAAAAAGATCGCTGATCACGATCGTGTCGCTGCGGTCAATACCAACGCGGATCGGCTGCAGGATATCGGAAATTGTTTGAGAATTGAGTTGACTGAAGAAAAGGCATGCAATAAATATTTGCTTCATACGTGTAGAAATATATTTGAGAATCAGTCTTGACCTGTTTGCATAATATTGATGCGGTACTTATATTACTTCAGTGAAAAAGGAGGTTACGTTATGAGTTTCAATGAAATTGAAAGTGCAATCAGCAATCTCGACACTTCCCAACAGCAACAACTCTTAAATGATCTTCCGCGGCTTATCAAGATGAAGCAGGAAAGCTTTTTGCTTCTCAAGGTTTCCGAACCATCATTTGAATTTTGGGAAAATACCGAAGACGCTATTTATGACAACCTTTGAACCCGGTCAGGTTGTTCTCGTTCCGTTTCCATTTACCGATCTTATCACCGTTAAACAACGCCCTGCGCTTGTTATTTCAACCGCTTCATTTAATCGCCAACATGCAGACATAATTGCGATTGCGATCACTTCACAGAATCCCGAAAACCTGCTTTCAGATGAAATAGCATTGTTGAACCCTGATATCACATCGGCAAGACTCCCAAAACCGTCAAAAGTAAAGACCGGTAAAATAGTCACAATAGATCAACGCCTTGTGCGAAAATCATTGGGTATAATTACGCCGACATCACTGGATTTGATTATGAAATCTGTTCATTTGAACCTTCACAACCCAAAGTAGTGCAATAGTACAATCTCAATTTTATTTTTACAACCTGCTTCTGAATTTTTCAAAACCTTACAATCTTGTATTTGCCGATATAGTGAACCTAATGCGATGAACCGGGAACATTCACTCCGCTAGCAGATCCAGACCGGCTTTCTTTTACCATTACCCAGAGCACCGCCGATATCGCCAGAGTTACGCCGCTGATGATAAAGATTATGTTCTTGTACTCCGCATCAAGACGAAGAGAATGACGATCAATTTAGGAATGACTACGGAGAGATTGAAAATTCCCATAAAGAAACCGGTGCGACTCTTGTCGATCTTTTCCGTCATGATTGCAAAGGGAATAGAGACTATCGACGCCCAGCCGATGCCGCAGACAGCCATCATCACGTACATGATCATCGGCGTCGTTCCCAAAAAGGCGATCCCGAAATATCCCGCAGACATAAAGGCAACAGCAATCAAATGAACTTTGACACGACCGATTTTTTCGGCAACCGGTTCAAGTACAAAAGCGGGAAGGATGAATCCGACTGTGTTGAGCACTGCAAATGAGATTGCGATGACCTGCCCTGAAAAACCGGCCACATCCGGTTCGGGAATGCCGCCGACCAGTTTCTGCTGAATGAATGCGATGATATAGACGAACATCGTCTGCACTCCGACCCACGAAAATCCGTGTGCAATATAGATTCTCCATAATTGTCCCCATTCCGTTGCCGTCTTGGGTTGTTCAGCGTTGGAAGTTTTTTCCGTCAGTTCCTTCGGCTCAACAACAAAGAGTGTCGGTACGACCGATGCAAGAAAAACGAAGGCAACTCCGAAGTTGATCAGCACATAATTTCCGTATGTCGCACCGACCACGTACGCCAGCACACCAAAGAATCCGGAGATTGTCTGCATCCACGTGTATCCTTTGGTGCGGGGATTCCCTTCCGGAGTCGCATCGGCAATAATGGAGCGAGTGGGATTGAAACTGATATTGATTGAGAGATCAAGCGTCAGTGCCACAGCAACTGCAACCACTAAAAGATTTGTGATTCCCAGCGCGTTGCTGATAACATCAATGTTCGGAAGAGCGAGCAGCATCAATGCCGCGAGTGTTCCACCGATCAAAATAAAAGGGCGCCTCCGCCCTCCCCAGAACCACACTTTGTCGCTGATCAATCCGATGATCACCTGTCCAAAAATACCGGCAAGCGGTCCTGCAGCCCACACGATCCCGACTTCATGAATATCGAGATTATACTTTGTGGTGAGCAGCCAACTGAGCGCTGAGATTTGTATGGAAAGCGCAAATCCCATTGCAGTGGATGGGAGACTAATGAGCGCGTAGAACGAGTTGGTAAGTTTCTTTTGAATGTCGAGCATGGTGGTTATTGGTTTATGGATGCTGGGTGCTTGATTCTGGAATGTTGAATTATTGGATCACTGGGTATTCGCCTTCAGATTATACTACCGATATCTGACCTCTAACTGCTGACTACTTTATTCCAAACACATCATTCACGATTATTTTCTCATGCGAACCATCAATCTTCAATTTCCTGTTCACGCCCGGCAGCTCGTCTCCCTCCCACACTCCGTGAGGACCGCTGTTCGTGTACTTGTATTCCAACTCGATCCCTGCAGGGAGTTGAAGCATCAATGTATAGATCTGATCGTTGGCGACTTCGTCTCCCGCAGTTTTATCATCATAGAGCCGAATCGTGTTCGGCGTCCATGTCCCGAGCAATTCGTGATTGCCGGTGATGTAAATGCCGCGGCGGACGAAAATATTCCGGGCATCGCATTTGAAGATCACTGTGACGGAATCTTTCTTACCCTGCAAATTGCTGTCGGGTACACTCTGCGCCATTGTTCCGCCGGAGATCTTGGTGGAAAGTTGCGCATGCTCTGAAATGATCGGCACAATCTCTCGTTTCGGAAATTTTCCTCCTGCTTTCTGTCCGAACATGTAGATATTCTTCAAATGCGTAATGAAAGCAATGTCGAACGGCTTGTCCCCTGCAGGTGCGTTCTGGTCTGTGCCGTACCACCAGAACCAATCGGAACCTTCGGCGGCGTACATCGCTTCCCACGCTTTGTAGGCGTACCATTTTTTTGTCTTTGTCTTCGGCTCCGGCTCAGTCGGTTTCGGCTGCTTCAAACCCGATTTCTCCAGATCCTGACGAGCGGTCAATAAATAATTCCACGCACGGTTCTCTTCGTCCTCGCCAATCCACGTATCGTAATTCGCATTGATCCACGAACCGGGATAAAGCCAATCCAGTTTCCGCATCGATTCGACCGGATGCGACGCAACACCACGCGCCGGATTGCCGTGAATGTACTCGGACATCGTCACAGTGACGACCTGTTTCGTCTTATAGAGTTTCGAGAGTTTGCGGTAGAGTGCGTGGAGAAAATCTTTTGCATCGTTATCCTTCCGGTACCATTCCCATGCATTCTCGCCGTCGAGAATGATCGTCAACAGTCGGTCTGGCTCACCGTCGGTCGGAGCGAATTTCAGAATACCTTTGATGAAATCATCCGCAGCTTCTTCACCAATTGCATTCTGGTATGTGAAGCCGATCTTGTCGGAGAGTTCCGTATCGCGGAAGACAATTGCCACGTCGTGCGTATCGACTTCGTACGGATAATATTTCGGCTGGCTGTTCGGTTTGGATCGTGCTAGGATCTTCTCGTCCGTTGCGATCCATTGGATGCCGTTCTTCTTGAAGATCGGCACCACTTCATGCGCAACGGAACCTTCGCCGGGCCACATGCCCAGCGGCGCTTGTCCAAATGTCTGTGTATAGAAGTGAACAGCCATTGCCACCTGCGCATCGGCATCCTGCGGAAAACTGTACCGGTTCGGCATCGCATCGTTCGGCTGGCAGATGCGGGCAAGGTCGGAATCATAGATGAGCGGGAGTATCGGGTGAAAGAACGGCGTCGTCGCCACTTCAATCTGTCCGCTCCGCTTCTGATGATCATACATCAATTTTTTGTGGATCGGGACGACGTTCGCGCAGACTTTGTACATCTCCGCGACGATGCGGTTGCAATCATCTTCGGTGATTTGTTTCGATAGGTGGTAGGTCCCGTCGGAATGTTTTGAGACAAGGTCGGTCAGATCGATCACTGTCCCGTCAGCAAGCCACACTTTCTTTTCAAGAAAATCGGGATCGAAATGCGCGAGATAGAACCAGAATTTTATATCACGCAGTTCCTGCTCAGTGAATTTCTCCTTCTTCGCATTTCGTCCCTTCAGTTTCTGATATTCCGGGAAGCGGGTCACTTGCACTTCGCTGATGCCGAATGCGTTCCAAGTATTGTAGAGAAGAAAGTGAAGGTCCTTTTCAGTAAATCCCTTCGTCGGCTTCAGTGCAAGATCGATCCACGGATCGGTCTTTCCATCCCATGCTATGAGGAATTTTTTTGCATCAATGCGGTTCTTCTTCAGGTTGACAAACGGTTTCAAACGCTCCACATAATACTTTTCCAACTGAAAGAGCATCGACGAGGTGAGGTTGACATTGTAATGGATGTTGGGATACTGTTCGAGGATCGACGCCATGTCGTAGTAATCTTTTGTGGCGTGCGTGCGCACCCAGGGACCCTGCAACTGATCGGTTGCCGGATCGAGGTACAGCGGCTGATGTTGATGCCAGATGAGATTCAAATAGAGCGTTGTGCCGCTCTGTGGATATTGGTCTTTCATACTCTCCTGTGGAGTACTTTGGTTCTCCCGTAACGATTGTGCAAATGTAAAACTATTCAACCAGAAAGGCACGACAATAAAAGTGATGATTCCATATATGACCTTCTTATGAACCGAATACTTTTTATTTATCATCGAAAAATTTCTTGCATTAAGCCAATGGATCGCTCCGCCGGAGGCGGATAAATTCAAGTAATCCGATGGCTAAGATTATTTCACCAGACTCATTCGCTTTACCTGCGTGTAACTTCCCGCTGCCAGTTTATAGAAATAGACACCCGACGCCAAGCGCGATGCATCAAAAATCGCAGAATAACTTCCTGCCGCTTGTTGACCATCAACGAGCGTCGCCACTTCCCTTCCAAGCATATCGTACACATTCAACGTCACAGATCCCGAAACCGGAACCTCGAATCGGATGGTTGTGCTCGGGTTGAAGGGGTTGGGATAATTCTGTGCAAGGCGGAACTCCGCCGGAACATTCTGCGACAATTGTTTGACGGAGGTGATACCGAGTTCTGAATTTGTCTTGTTCGAATAGACTTTGATCGTGTGCGAGTTGATCGGGAAACTTGCGACAGTACCGCCGCTGACGTTAAAGACGGTCTGATCGAAAATGTCGTACCAATTTCCGTCGCCAAGCCACGGCAGGTTTGTCGGTGTCTGGCTGAATGGGCTGAGATTTGCTACGCACATCACTTTAGAATTGGTGGTCGTATCTTCAAATCCCCATACAAGTGTTTTTGCTGCGTCGTATTTGAACAAACGTTTCAGTTGTCCCTGATAGAGCGCCGGATTTTTAAGCCGTTGATTGACAAGAGTCCGGTACCATTTGAAATGATCCTGCCCCCGCTGCACCAGCATCCAATCCCATTCGAGCGGGCGGTAATTCAATTTCTGACCGTCATTTGCCCAACCGCGCGGCGCACTGAACTCCTGTCCCATCCAAAGCATCGGCACGCCGAGCGAGAGGAACGGGAATGCGCCGTACAGTTTGTCGCGCTGCAGCGCTTCGGCAAGCGGCACGCTCTGGAACTGCGTCATCTCGTAAATGAGCGACTGTTCGTCGTGCGTGATGGTAGCGTTGACCGGTTCTGTTCGGTTTGCATACGACGACGGTTGGTTCGGCGTATCATTGCTGTTGTATGCACCGAGGTCGAGGACAA
>JACPGG010000166.1 GCA_016182545.1 Ignavibacteriales bacterium | reverse complement strand
CATCGATCCGGATGAAGGTGTATGACAATGCGTTGGCTAACGGCAGTGCCCCCGAGACATTCAAACATATGCCGTACAAAGGGAATGAATACAAAGGCCAGGCATACACCATCCAGGTCGCGCCGGAAGATTGCACCGGATGCGGAATCTGCGTCGAGATCTGCCCCGCAAAGAATAAGAAAGAGACGAAATACAAAGCGTTAAACATGATGCCCCAGCCGCCGCTCCGCGATAACGAAGCGAAGAACTGGGACTACTTCCTCACTATTCCCGAAGCAGACCGCAATACCGTTGCCGTCAACACGATCAAAGGTGCGCAGTTCCTTCAGCCGCTGTTTGAATTTTCCGGCGCATGCACCGGATGCGGTGAGACTCCTTATGTGAAACTCGTCAGTCAATTGTTCGGTGACAGAACCGTCGTTGCAAATGCAACCGGATGCTCATCGATCTACGGCGGCAACTTGCCGACGACACCGTGGACGAAAAACAAAGACGGACGCGGACCCGCATGGTCGAACTCGTTGTTCGAAGACAACGCCGAATTCGGCATGGGATACCGGCTTTCCATCGACAAACAGAATGAGCAAGCGCGCGAATTGCTGCTCCGTTTGATCCCCGAACTCGGCGAAGGAATTGCAAATGAGATTCTCTCATCTAAACAAACGACGGAAGAAGAGATCTATCAGCAGCGCGAACGTGTCGCTCGGCTGAAAGATCAATTGAAGAAACATCCGAACAGCGCGGAAGCAAAGCATCTGCTCGAGATCGCCGATTACCTGGTGAAGAAGAGCGTCTGGATCATGGGGGGCGACGGATGGGCGTACGATATCGGCTTCGGCGGATTGGATCATGTCATCGCTTCCGGTTCGAACGTGAACATCCTCGTTCTCGATACCGAAGTGTACTCCAACACCGGCGGACAGATGTCCAAAGCGACTCCGCGCGGCGCCGTTGCAAAATTTGCAGCGGGCGGAAAACCGATCGGTAAAAAAGATCTCGGATTGATCGCGATGAGCTACGGCAACGTCTATGTTGCCCAGATCGCCATGGGGGCGAATGACCTGCACACCGTCAAAGCGATCCTCGAAGCGGAAGCATACAACGGGCCATCGCTGGTCATCGCCTACAGCCACTGCATTGCGCACGGCATCAACATCCGCTTCGGCATGGATGCACAGAAGAAAGCGGTCGATTCAGGCTACTGGCCTCTCTATCGGTACAATCCTTCACTGGTTGCCGAAGGAAAGAATCCGTTCCAGCTCGATTCGAAACCGCCGAAGATCAAGTTCGAAGAATTCGCATACAATGAGATCCGGTACAAAATGTTGACGAAGATGGCGCCGGAAAAAGCGAAGAAACTTCTGAACGAAGCGCAGAATGATATTGCAAAGAAGTGGCGCTTCTATGAACAGCTCGCAGCGATGAACTATGGACCGCAGGCTCAGAACGCAGTAACCAACGGACATTAATGGGGAGGGTTAGGGAGGGGTAAAAATTCAGGAGACATCTATGGATCTATCAACCACCTACTTAGGATTGCAACTCAAAAATCCGATTGTGCCGTCGGCGTCGCCGATGTCGCGGAGTGTCGGTAATGTAAAGCTGATGGAAGATTACGGCGCATCTGCGGTCGTGATGTATTCGATCTTCGAAGAACAGATACGCCATGAGACGAAAGAGTTGTATCACCACCTTACATACCACGCGGAGAGTTATGCGGAAGCGACGTCGTACTTCCCCGAACCGCACGAATACCATACCGGTCCGGACGAGTACCTGGAGCATATCCGCAAGTTGAAACAATCGGTCGGTATTCCGATCATCGGCAGCATCAACGGCGTGACTGACGGCGGATGGGTTGATTATGCAAAGAAGATCGAACAAGCAGGTGCAGATGCACTTGAATTGAATGTCTATTACATCCCCACCGATCCGAATATGTCGAGCGACGATATCGAGCAAACATATTTCGATATCGTGAAGGATGTCCGCAATCAGGTCAAGATACCTATTGCGGTAAAACTCTCTCCATTTTTCACCTCTATCCCCAATGTTGCAAAACGTTTGGACAATATGGGTGTGCACGGATTGGTCTTGTTCAATCGATTCTATCAACCCGATATCAATCTCGACACGCTGAACATTGAACCGGGCGTCATTCTCAGTACATCGGACGCGCTGCGCTTGCCGCTGCGCTGGATCGCGATCCTGCACAAAAAAGTGAAGGCAGATCTTGCCGCAACGACCGGTGTGCACTCCGCAGAGGATGTGCTGAAACTTGTCATGGCAGGTGCAAATGTTACCATGATGTGTTCCGCATTGCTGCGGTACGGTCCCCGGAAGATCCGCGAAGTGTTGACCGGCGTGCAGCAATGGATGGTGGAACACGAATACTCATCCCTCAACGATATGCGCGGAAGTATGAGCCACCAATCGGTTGCCGATCCGTCGTCGTTCGAGCGGGCGAATTATATGAAGGCATTACAAACGTACATGTAACTACGTTGTAGGACATCTTCGAGGCGTCCTACAACCAAAAAAATTATGTAGTAGGTCAGACATTGATGTCTGACGCGGTACAGGCAGAGGCGCCTGATTTCATTCATTAACGAAGCGAGGACATTATGTCGGTTTTCTTTAGCAGGCAATGTGAGTATGCATTGCAATCGGTCATCTACTTGGCACAGAAAAAACAAGGAGAGATGACAACAATAAAAGAGATTTCGGGGCACTTGAACATCCCCTTCCATTTTCTCGGCAAGATATTCCAGAAGCTGTCGCATAAAGGATTGCTGCACTCCATGAAAGGGGTCTCCGGCGGATTCTGGCTGGCAAAACCGGCGGCGGAGATCGTCCTGATGGACATCATCGAAGCGGTCGACGGCAGAGAGATCGTCGATTCGTGCGTGCTCGGCTACACGGAATGCAGCACCACGGAACCGTGTCCGCTGCACAACGAATGGAAAGAGACGAAGGATCTCTTCTTCGGCGCGCTGACAAAGAAGAACATCGTTGAAATGGCAAAAGAAATTAAGAAAAGCGGGTACAAGGCTGCATAGCCGAACGATGTGGACGAAAATCTGAATGCAGATGTTTTTTCTTTTCTGTACCGGATTTTTGTCCACATCCACTACCCGCTAATTTTTTGAACTGCAAAAAGACCGTTTTATCTTGTTTATGAATACAGAAATCGTTCCATCGATCGATCTCACAAGCGAATCGATTGTGCAAAAAGAAATGTCGCCCTCAGCAAAAAGAATAAAAAAAATTCCGGCGGGACAACGACGCAGAAAATACAAACCAAATTTTTCCTTCCCGTGGTACAAACGGCTGCTTGATCAACTGAAGAGCGATTCACAGTTCTACCGTTCTTCCGTTCAACTGGCGTTCGCACTGTTGTGTGTGTGGATCGGCATCGAATTCTATTTGTTCATGCAATGGGGAATGTCCGCGGGCGTTGAACCGTATTTCGAGCGTCCTCCCGGCGTGGAAGGATTCCTCCCGATCAGCGCGCTGATGGGAATGCTGCACTGGCTCGGCAGCGGATCGCTGAATACGATCCACCCAGCCGGGACGATCATTCTCATCGGATTCATTGCCGTCAGCTTCATCATGAAGAAAGCATTCTGCAGCTGGATGTGTCCCGTCGGCACCATCAGTGAATCGTTATGGATGCTCGGACAAAAAATCTTCAAACGGAACATCACGGTGTGGACGTGGCTTGACTATCCTCTCCGCTCATTGAAGTATCTGCTCCTCTTCTTCTTTGTTTATTCCATCGCCGCGATGTCGGTCCAAGAACTCGAGATTTTCATCAACAGCCCGTACAACAAAGTTGCCGACATCAAAATGTATCTCTTCTTTGCAGAGATCTCGCAGTTCGCATTGTGGACGATCATTATTCTGATGCTGCTTTCCGTTGTTGTCAAAAATTTCTGGTGTCGTTACCTTTGTCCCTATGGCGCACTGCTCGGACTGACCGGATTATTGTCACCACTTCGCATCACCCGTACAAAAGAAACTTGCATAGATTGCGAACTCTGTACAAAAGTCTGTCCTTCCAACATCAAAGTGCATGCGATCGGACAGGTGTGGAGCGACGAGTGTACAAGTTGTTTGCGCTGTGTTGAAGAATGTCCCGTTAAAGATACACTTGTGCTTCGTACTAAAAAATCTGCTCCTGCCGTCTCCAACTGGGTGATGGGGACATTGCTCATCGGTGTATTTATGGCTATCACAGGACTGGGAATGTTGACCGGATACTGGAAGAACAGCGTGCAAAAGGAAGAATATTTGTACAGATTTCAACGACTCGAGTCTCCGCTGTATAATCACGCACGCGGGCAGGTTCCGCAGTATGGTCCTCAGGATTGATATGATCCAATAACATAATAATTGATGTTACGCAAAGAGGTAAAAGTGGTTCGACGCGGCGCAGAAACAGCGGTCATCCTGGGCAAGCGCCGCACTTTACGCTCATTTTTCGATGCGTCTCGATTGAAATCATCGAGACTAACTCAGTATGATTATCGTACGCGGCGCGCGTCGAAGGATGACTTCACTACTTTAACCTGCGCCTTGCTCACCATGACCGTTTTTCATGTTGTGCGTAACGTTTGACAATAATTTCAATTTTCGCTGTCATTCGAACCCGACATGAATTCAACGAATGCCGGGTTTCATTTTTTTGTTTTGCAATCCTTCATTTAGTTCATACATTTGCTGTACGAATTTTCCCTGTATCATGATGAATATCTTCCATGAATAATTTTCTCGATACTGTTGACCGTTTTTTGTCGCACATCTCTCCCCCGCCGCAATGGAAGGTGCCTGTTTATGTACTCACCGGAGTTCGTTAACCTTGTATGTCGGCAACGCCACCTCATATCTGTCGGACGATCCGCGCGCCTGCATGAATTGCCATGTGATGGCGCCGCAGTATGCAACGTGGGAACGGAGCAGCCATGCACGCGTCGCTGTGTGCAATGACTGTCATGTGCCGCACAATAATGTATTCAATAAATTTCTTTTCAAAGCGATGGATGGAACGAGACATTCATACATGTTCACATTCCGGCTTGAACCACAGGTGATCCATATTCATGATGCGGGAACCGCCGTCGTGCAGCAAAATTGCATCCGCTGTCATTCCCATCTATCGCAGAACGTCAAAGAACAATTGGTGACTCTCGATCTGCGCAATCACGGCGAAGGAAAACTGTGCTGGGAATGTCACCGCGAAACGCCGCACGGGCGTGTGAACAGTTTATCATCTGTCCCCTACGCACGCGTACCGATTCCGTCGGATGTGACGCCTACATGGATGGAGAAATATTTGGAATAATCGGTAGGTCGGCGTTAACGCCGACCCGCCAAACTAATTTTAAGAAAGGGAATAACCATGAAAATTACAGAACTAATCCAACGACATCCGTGGCTCGCATGGATATTATTCGGCGGAACCGCGGTCATCGTGTTCCTCGTCGGCTGGCTCGGCGCATCGATCATGGAACGCCGCAGCGAAGCGGTCATGCAATATCAAATGGTGAAACCGATCGCCGACTGGGAGCCGCGCAACGAAGTATGGGGAGAAAATTTTCCGCGGGAGTTTGAAACGTACCGCTCAACAACCGACACGTCTTTCGAAAGCAAATACGCGGGAAGCAAAAAGCGCGACCTGCTGGCAGAAGATCCGCTCAATGTGGTGCTCTGGGCAGGTTACGCATTCTCACGCGAATACAATCAGGCACGCGGACATTACTATGCGATCAACGACATTCGCAACATTCTACGAACGAGCGTTCCGCAGCCGGCAACATGCTGGTCATGCAAAAGCACCGATGTGCCGCGGCTAATGAACAAGATGGGTCCGGCGAATTTTTATAAAGGTTCGTGGGATTCGCTCGGACATGAAGTGGTCAACAACATCGGCTGCCAGGATTGTCACGATCCGAAGACGATGAATCTCCGCATCACCCGTCCGGCTCTTGCCGAAGCGTGGGCGCGTCAGGGAAAAGATATCAACACGGCAACGCGGCAGGAAATGCGCTCACTCGTCTGCGCACAATGCCATGTAGAATATTATTTTAAGGGAAAAGTGGAAAAGTATCTCACGTTCCCGTGGGATAAAGGATTCTCTGCCGATTCAATGGAAGCATACTATGAAGAGGTCGGGCACATCGACTTCGTTCACACACTGAGCAAGACGCCGATCCTGAAAGCGCAGCATCCCGACTATGAATTGTATCGTACCGGCATTCATGCCGAACGGGGAGTCTCATGCGCCGACTGTCACATGCCGTATAAGAACGAAGGGGGAGTGAAATTCACCAATCACAAAATCGCTTCGCCTCTCGAAAATATTGCAGGTTCCTGTCAGGTCTGCCATCGCGAAAGTGAAGAGACACTGATCAAAAATGTGAACGACCGGCAGGATAAAGTGATGGAGGTGAAACTCCTTGCAGAAAAAGCGCTCGTCGCCGCGCACATCGAAGCGGCTGCGGCATACAAAGTCGGTGCGGATTCATCCGAACTGGTCCCTGCATTGAAATTGATCCGCTCGGCGCAATGGAGATGGGACTGGGTGAGTGCGGCGAATGCTGTGGGATTCCACTCCCCGCTCGAAGCAACGCGCGTGTTGAGCACATCCATTCAACGTGCAGAAGAAGCACGGCGGTTCATTACACAGGTGCTCATCAAGCACAAAGCGTCGCCCGTCGTGCCGATGCCCGATCTTTCCACCAAAGCAAAGGCACAGGCATTCATCGGATTGAATATGCCGAAGTTGACTGCCGAAAAAAATGAATGGAAGAAGAAAGTTTTGCCCGTGTGGGATGCTAAAGCGAAAGAGCGGCAGGGATCGGCAAATTATTAAATTATTTACAGCGCGAGATTGTATCTCGCCCCGGGACGATTTATAAAATCGTTTTACATAAAAATGTGGGGAATGCTCCCCTCTTTTCCAATAAAATTCCATCGTTGCAATTTCCTCAAACTCGGATTACATTGTGGCATTATTCTTAGCGCCTTTGCGTCCTTGCGGTGT
Source organism: Ignavibacteriales bacterium (assembly GCA_016182545.1). Taxonomy (GTDB): domain Bacteria; phylum Bacteroidota; class Ignavibacteria; order UBA10030; family UBA8401; genus SpSt-333. Next base: position 25,909 of record JACPGG010000166.1, on the reverse strand, counting down.
ACAAATTTTAATTCCTTATGCCCATCAGAATCTTCGTCACCGGCGGAACATTTGACAAAGAATACAACGAACTGACCGGAAAACTTTTCTTCAAAGAGACTCACCTTTCCGAGATGCTTTCCCTCGGACGATCGCGGATCGACGTTGCAATAACCACATTGATGATGATCGACAGTCTCGAGATGACCGAGAACGACCGATCTCTGATCGCCCGCCATTGTCAATCCGCGCAAGAAGACCGGATCGTCATTACACACGGCACCGACACGATGTGTGAAACCGCGCGATATCTTGGCGAACGGATGCAGAATAAAACGATCGTATTGACGGGAGCTATGGTGCCGTACAAGTTCGGCAGTTCGGATGGATTGTTCAATCTCGGCAGCGCGATCGCATTTGTGCAAACTTTGACGCACGGGGTGTACGTATCAATGAACGGACGGTATTTCACGTGGGACAATGTCCGAAAGAATACGGACATCGGCGAGTTTGAAGAGATCCGGCCGTAGTTTCGCTTCATAACCAAACGGGCAAGCGAATGCATGATCAATAAAATCCTTCATCGATTAAAACTCGACAGCGAACTTGAACGGTACGACAAGATCCATAAGTCCATTGAACAAGGGATCATCTTCAAAGGGACCAATCTGTGGATCCTCGTCTTTGCGATCATTATTGCATCGGTGGGACTCAACATGAATTCGACAGCCGTTATTATCGGTGCAATGCTCATTTCTCCGTTGATGGGTCCGATCAACGGAATAGGATACAGCATCGCGACATATAATTTCTTGCTGTTCCGCAAAGCCGTTAAGAATTTCACATTCGCTGTGGTCACAAGCCTCGCCGCATCAACCATGTATTTTGCACTCACTCCTGTCTCCGCTGCCCATTCGGAACTGCTTGCGCGGACAAGCCCGACGATCTATGACGTGCTCATCGCTCTCTTCGGAGGACTCGCCGGCATTATCGCCATCAGTAGCAAGTTGAAAGGAAACGTCATTCCCGGCGTGGCAATTGCAACGGCACTGATGCCGCCGCTCTGTACGGCAGGGTACGGCCTCGGCACGGGACAGATGAATTTTTTCCTTGGAGCGATCTACCTCTTTACCATCAACACCGTGTTCATTGCCATTTCGTCCGTGGTTATATCGCAGGTATTGAATTTTCCCATCAGGACGGTTGTTGACGAAGCGCAAAAGACAAAGATCAACAGATGGATCAGCGTTGTCATCGTTGTTACGCTTGTACCAAGCATTTATTTCGGGTACGGACTCGTACAAAATGAAAAGTTCCAGCAGAATGCTTCCCGGTTCACGGAGAATGTCAATATTGTGGGGGGCAACTATTTACTGAAAAGTGATATCGATCCGGGACAAAAAACAATTACGCTGGTGTACGGCGGGAATTCATTGACGGAGGAACATAATCTTTCAATCCGTGAACGATTGAACGACTTTTCACTTGATCATGCCCGGTTGACCATTACCCAGGGATTTTCATTTTCCGATGTGATGGAAACGTCATCGGAGATCGATAATCTGAAAGGGGAAATCAACAAATTGCATTCTGTATTGACCGAAAAGGATAAGCAGCTTGATAGTATCGCAATGCAAATCGCTTTGGGAAAGCAGTTGCTGGCAGAAGTACGGGCGATGTATCCCCAAATACAGACCTGTACGTATTCCGAATCGATTGTCTTCAGCCAATCAGGCGAGCAGGAAAGAATCGCGATCGTTGTCTTTACCGGAAAAGGGAGACGATTATACAATGCGGATAGACTTAAGATCAATCGATGGCTGGCAGAGCGAGTCAATGTCCGGCGGATCAAGACATATTATGAATGACGAACAGAACACTTGAACGAATGCCTGAACATTTTATTTATCATCCGCCGCGTGGTGCTTCACAAATCTCGCCTGTGTCAGGAAGATCACTTCTTCGGCAATATTCGTCGTGAGATCGGCAACCCGCTCCAGATTCCTGCTGATGCGCGCCAGCTGCAAATTTCCTTCAATGGTCGTTTGATCCGCTTTAATTAAACGGACGATCTCTGCGATCATCCCGCGGTTCAGGTCATCCACCGTATCGTCGCTTTCCAACACCGACTGTGCTTTGTGCGGATCAAGTTCAACGAAGCTTTGCACGGCGGTCTTCAGCATCCGTACGGTTTCACTCGACATTTCGGGAATCTGCAACAGCGCTTCCCGTCCCGGCGTATTGACAAGCCCGATCGCCGATTCGGCGATGTTCACCGCATGGTCGCCGATCCGTTCGAGATCATTGTTGATTTTCAAAATCGCAAGGATCAAGCGCAGATCTTTCGCGACAGGCTGCTGCAGTGCCAGTACGTCCACAACGCCGTTGTCGATCTCGATCTCGTACGCGTTGATCGTCCGTTCGATCTCGAACACTTTCTTCGCTTGCTCTTCCGAGTCTGTCAGTACCGCTTCCAGTGATGCTTCAAGTGCCGTGGTCGCAAGGGTGCACATCGCTATCAACTTCGCTTTCAGCTGGTCAAGGTCTTTTTCGAAATGTCGTTCCATAATGTTTTCCGTGGCAGGTCGGCATTAATGCCGACCTGCCGGATACTCTGTTACCCGAATCTTCCCGTGATATAATCTTCCGTCTGTTTCTTTGCCGGCATCGTAAATATTTTTTTGGTCTCGTCGTATTCGATCAGTTCTCCCATGTAGAAGAACGCCGTTGCATCGCTCACGCGCGCCGCTTGTTGCATATTATGCGTCACGATCACAACCGTATAGCGGTGTTTCAACGCGTGGATCAATTCTTCGATCTTTGCCGTGGAAAGCGGATCGAGCGCGCTTGCCGGTTCATCCATCAGGATCACTTCTGGATTTACTGCGAGTGTCCGGGCGATACATAATCGCTGCTGCTGCCCGCCGGACAAGCTCACGCCGCTTTTTGACAGGGAATCTTTCACTTCATTCCACAACGCCGCTTGTACCAGACTCCGCTCAACGATCTCAGCAATTTCCTTTTTGTTCCCCATCCCGTTCATGCGCAATCCGGCGGCAACGTTGTCGAAGATGGACATGGTCGGGAACGGATTCGGTTTTTGAAAGACCATGCCGATGCGCTTCCGCACCGTGACGGCATCCATACCGTAGATATCTTTCCCGTCGAGTGTCAACGATCCGATGATGCGGCTGTCGGGAACAAGCTCGTGCATCCGGTTGATCGAACGGAGGAATGTCGATTTCCCGCAGCCGGAAGGACCGATGATGGCAACAACGCTGTTCTCCGGAATTGTCAGCGAGACATTCTTGATGGCATGAACTTTTCCGAAGTAGCAGTTCAGCGAGTCGGCTTTAATTTTGATCGTACGCGGCGGAGCGGTCATTGATGATACATTGCCGGGAATTGCGATGGACGTTTTAATTTCAATATCTTCTTTTTCAATAATATCTTCCATACTTTTTTCCGGTTTAATATCGTTGCCGCGTCGCAAAACGAACGGCAATACTTAAGAGGAGTACCAACAGGATCAATATCAACGCACCTGCCCACGCCTGTGCGATCCAGTCTTCGAACGGCGATACGCCGTAATTGTAAATGAAGACGGTCAACGATGCGATCGGCTGATCGAGCGACGTATGCCAGAAGCGATTGTTGAGCGCTGTGAACAGCAACGGCGCCGTTTCCCCTGCTGCCCGAGCAATCGCCAGCATGACACCCGTGACGATGCCGCCAAGTGCGGCGGGCATGACGATGCGCAGCGTCGTTTTCCATTGCGGTATTCCCAACGCCAGCGCAGCTTCACGGTACGAATTCGGAACGGTCTTCAACATTTCTTCCGTTGTCCGTGTAACAATCGGGATCATCAAAATGCCGAGCGCAAATCCGCCGGCATACGCGGAGAAATGTTTCATCGGCAGCACAACGATCGTATACGCAACAACGCCGGTGACGATCGATGGAACGCCGTTCAAGACATCGGTCATGAAACGAACCGCAGCGGCAAATTTGTTGTTTCCGAATTCCGAAAGATAGATGCCGGCTAAAATTCCGACCGGCAATCCGATGATACTTCCCAGTCCGACCAGGATCAATGTTCCGACGATCGCGTTGGCGAGTCCGCCGCCAGATTCACCGACCGGTTTCGGCAGCTGTGTGAAGAAATCCACATTCAATGCGGAAACGCCGAGTGAGATCGTGTGATAAAAGATCAAGAGAAGCGGGACCAGTGCAACACCGACGCTGAGCATGCACAACCCGTACATGAACAGGTTCTTGAATTTTCTGTAATGAAAAAACATAGTCCGTTCCATCTTACAGGCGCCCTCCCACATTCGAAGTACGCGTAAAACTCCATACCAGCAACCGTGCGATCGCATTGACAAGGATCGCTACAATAAATAAAACGAGCGCTATTTCGATCAGTGCGCTGATATACATTTCAGATGTCGCTTCGGTGAACTCGTTGGCAAGAACGCTTGCCATCGTATATCCCGGCTCGAACAATGAAAGTTTTATTTCGGGACGATTGCCGATGACCATCGTAACAGCCATTGTTTCTCCCAATGCGCGCCCCAGACCGAGGATCGTTGCGCCGAGAATTCCGGAACGGGAATAACTGATCGCAATTCGTGTCGCCTCCCATCGCGTAGAGCCGAGCGCCAATGCCGCTTCCTTTTGAGAGACAGGGACCGCATTTAATACATCACGCGAGATCGATGCAATGATCGGCAGGACCATGATCGAAAGAATGACGCCGGCAGCAAGCATTCCCACGCCGTACGGCGCTCCTTCGAACAACGGAATGAATCCGAAATTCTCGCTCAGGAACGGTTCCACTGACGAACGGATCCACGGTACCATGACAAAAAATCCCCACAACCCGTACACAATGCTCGGAATGCCGGCGAGCAATTCGACAATAAAAGAAAACGGACGCTCAAGCCAGGGCGGCGCAAGTTCGGTTAAAAAGACGGCGATGCCGACGCCGACAGGAAGCGCAAGGATCAATGCAAGCAACGACGATACGAGCGTGCCATAGATGAACGGCAGCGCGCCGTACTGTTCCATGACCGGATCCCATTCGGAACTTGTCAAAAAACTCCATCCGAATTTCTCTATCGAAAGTGACGACGTTGCATACATCTCATACGCCATGACGCCGATGAGCAGAAGCACAAGAGCGGCAAAAAATGTTGTGAGATATTTAAAGAGCGAATCGCCAAAGTTTTGCATCGCTATCTTTGGCTCGGCTGTCAATTCGAGACGGGATGAAGAGACCATATCTATATCAAGAATAAATGACCGTCACCTCAACGGCGGCGGTCATTTGATTTTTTCACTCCAATTTATTGAATCGGCTTTCCATTGTACCGCATCGAAGCGATCTTCTTTTCATTCAGTTTGATCACCTCTTTCGGCAGCGGTGCATAGTACAACGACGGCGCAAACGCCTCTCCTTCTTTGAATGCCCATTTCAAAAAGTTCACCAGTGCTTTTGCCTTCTCTTCATTCTTTTGATCTTTGTAGATCAGCAGCCATGTGAATCCGCCGATGGGATATGAATTTTTTCCGGCGGCATCGGTGATGGAGACGCGAAGATCCTCCGGCATTTTATCCGCCTCGTTCATCGCAGCAGCAGTGACAGATTCCAGCGATGGTGCGATGAAATTACCTGCTTTATTCCTTATGGAGGCGTATGACAAATTGTTTTTTACGGCGTACGCAAGTTCAACGTATCCGATCGAACCTTCGATCTGTTTCACCTGTCCTGCGACCCCTTCATTTCCTTTTCCTCCTAATCCCACGGGCCATTTCACCGATGTTCCGACTCCGACCTTCGACTGCCATTCCGCACTGACTTTGGAAAGGTAATCGACGAAGATATACGTCGTGCCGCTGCCGTCCGAACGGTGCACCACAACGATCGATTTGTCGGGAAGATTCTTTCCTTTATTGGCATCGGCGATCTTTGCATCATTCCATTTTGTGATCTTGCCGAGAAAAATTTCCGCGAGCGCATCCGGGGTCAATTTCAGATCGGCGCCGATTCCCGGAACATTGTACGTCGCGACGACCGCACCCATCACTGTGGGAATGTGCAGAACATCGGTTCCCTGTTTGGTCTTCGCTTCGGCAAGTTGTGTATCCGTCATCGGACCATCGGTTGCGCCGAAATCGACCGTTCCTTCGATCACCTGCTTGATCCCTCCGCCGCTGCCGATCGATTGGTAGTTGAACTGAACACCGGTCTTCTTTTGGTATTCATCGAACCATTTTGAATAGATCACGTAGGGGAATGTCGCGCCTGCACCGTTCAGCTGCAACTGTGCTGCTGCAATATTCGTCAGTGCAACGAATAATATGAATGAGAGAATTTTCTTCATGAGATTGTCCTTTTTTACTTCAAGGTAGAATTTTTCAATTACCTGCGTGTTATTCGTGTGTTAAGAATGTGTTAACCACTTTTCAAAGAAACGTGTAAAACAGCGTAATCCGGGCGGTCAGTGACGGATCGAACGAACGACCTCCGAAATCCTCATATGTTTCGTACTGAATGTTAGGAATGATCGATACATTCTTATCCGCTTTCCAATCGGCACCAAGAATAAAATAATTGCGGGAATCACCGGTCGACTTGCTGTGGGTGTTGGGATCAAAAAGATCGTACCGTCCGACGAGGGCGAGATTGCTGCCGACATTGACGGAGCCGAAGAGAGAAACCCCAATTGCATTCTTGGTCACAAGTGAATCAGGCGAACCGTCTTTATAATCATTCGGTGTCGATTGCAGGAATCCTTCAACGCCGATATTGAATGAGCCTTTTTCAGTATATCCCGCAAAGAGTGCCGTGGTCAGCACGTTGTGATTCAATGTTGCTTTTGGCGTGGATGTACTTTTAAGATCGTTGACAGCGCGCTGCATTTTATAATCGGCATAGATCGTTACAGAAATTTTTTCCGCAGGAAGAATCTGGAGATGACCATACAGCCGTTTGTATTTGTCGGATTCCGATCCCGTGCTGCTGTTATTGCCGAACATGACCCAATACCCGAGCATTCCCTGCTCATCAATTTTCCCTCGAAGGCTCACTGCCAGATCGCGCGGCGTAACGATACCGCGCAAATCCATGATAGTTTTCTCAAGCGATCGGTATCCCCAGATTGTTTCCGACACTTCAAATGCCGGTGTTGGTTGAAGCCCAAAGACCAGATCTGATCCGTCAAAAATATTTTTCCATTTTATATATGCATCCTTAATGAACGGCGCTCCCACCGATCCTTCCAATCTCAAACGGCTTGTGAATGTCGGTGAAATATCGCCGTCGTATGTCAGGTAGATCCTCCGTAATTGAAATCCATTGAGATCGTGTACTCCGCCGGTTGCAGCGTTGCTTATTGATCCAATCGCCGTATCACGTGCAACGTTGTAGTAAAAATCGCCGAACATGTAGCCGCTGAGTTTTGTGACAGGTTTTTCCTGCCCATGCAGAAAAACAATGAACAGAACGGTAAACAGAACTGTACGTTTCATTTCATATTCCCTTTGTTGGTGTGTGGTATGGTCTACGGCGCCGAATAAATAACTAGTGCCATTTCTCAAAAGTTTTCTTGCGTTTTCGAATCATACTTCGACGCGACGTCGCCGTCATGTTCATCCTGAGCAAATCCCAACGCTTTTTGTTGGGATGCGTCGAGGGATTTTTAAGACGCGACATCCCTGCCTGCCGGCAGGCAGGTTGCTCAGTATGAACAATTTTCTTACAAGATTATTTATGAAAAACGGCATTAGAAATCGAAAAGAATATGCCAAGATGAGTTTACCTGTGGGTTATGGCAGTATTACCAAATTATTACCATAAAATCTTGTTGCTGTTCTCCCTTTTTCCTGTACTTTTCATCTATCACAAACACGATTGAATATTACTTCCACATGAAACAATACCTTGCATTCTGGTTTGTTCTTCTCGTCCTTGCGTTTATAAACGGAGCGTTGCGTGAGATTGTGTACAAAAATTCCGTCGGCGAACCGTGGGCTCACCATATTTCGGTCGTGACGGGAATTCTTTTTGTCGGTATTGCTGTGTGGTATATTGTGACGAAATGGAGTTTTACATCTATGCGCCAGGCGATATCCGTCGGCGCTCTCTGGTGTGTACTGACGGAAATATTCGAGGTCTTCCTGATCCTGTCGAATCCGAACAACACGGTTGCTGATGTTCTCCATGCACATAACGTTGCGGCGGGAGAAATGTGGCTGTTGTTCGTCCTGTGGGTTGGTGTTGCACCGGTGCTGTTTTATGGACTGCGGAATAAAACGTAATATGTATTATTGTTTTCCCATGTAGACGAGCGTCACCCCTGCCTGTTTGGCGTACTCGGTAATGCGTTGATCGCGGTAAAATTCTTTGTAGTACACAGTGGTAACACCTGCATTTGCGACCAACTTAAAGCAGGTAAGGCATGGAGAGGCCGTGACGTAAATTTCCGATTGATCGATACGTACGCCGTGCTTTGCCGCCTGTGCGACTGCGTTCGCTTCTGCATGGACGGTACGGACGCAATGATCGTTCTCCATATCGTGCCCCGCCTCGTCGCAATGCGGCGCGCCGCGCAGGCTGCCGTTGTAGCCGGTCGAGAGGATCGTTTTGTCCCGTACGATGACGGCGCCGACATTTTTCCGCGAGCACGTACTGCGCGTCGCAACCTGATCGGCAATATTCATGAAGTATTCATTCCATTCAACGCGGTGTTGTGCCATAGGAACCTTTTCTAAAAAATATGTGTGCTATAACGGTGAATGCCATTGAAATAAAGAAAACTTCCTCCCATTATCAACATGTATTGTAAAAGCATCGTGACAAATCGGCAAGAATTGTTTACATTTCCCCATCAATCCTCCGCGGAGTGTGTATGAACATTTCCATCATCGGTGCCGGAAATATCGGCGGTTCACTCGGAAAAATTTGGGCATCAAAAGGTCATTCCATTATTTTCGGTGTTCGCAATCCAAAATCGCAAAAGACGCTGAAATCGCTCGAAGGACTTGAAACCGTCGCGCAGGTGATGTTTATAAAAGAAGCGGCGAAAAAATCCGAGGTGATCGTATTAGCAACCCCGTGGGAAGCAGTTCCGGAAGTTGTTTTCCAGATCGCCGACATGAAGGATAAAATTCTCGTCGATTGCACGAATCCTGTCCATCCCAATCCCGAATGGCCCCTGTCGCAAGGAACCTCGGCAGCGGAAGAAATAGCCAAGCGTCTCCCCGGATTTCATGTCGTCAAAGCATTCAATACATTGGGAGCGGCTAATCTGTACGACGTGCAGTTCAATTCCGTAAAAGCGGACGGATTCCTTTGCGGGGACGATCCCGGATCCAAAAAAATTGTGACACAACTTGCCGAAGAGGTCGGTTTGCGTGCCGTGGATGTCGGCGAATTACGGAATGCGGAATTGCTCGAATCGATGGCAAAATTGTGGATCGCGCTCGCTCATCAGGAGGGTGTGGGACCGAATATCGCCTTTAAACTGTTGCAGCGGTGATCAGAAAATTTTTATTGAACTGCTGCTTGCCACCGTACAAAATCTTTTCTACTTTCGTAGGAATCGAAGTTCCCACCACAATTGGAGGACACTCCCATGATACTCGATCATCTCTCCCGGGCGGAAAAATACTTCAATATGCATTCCAGTTTCAAGCATGCGTTTGACTATTTGAAGAGTACCGATCTCCGCTCCCTTCCGCTCGGGAGAACCGACATTGAAGGCGATGACGTGTACATCATCATCGCAACGGATGAAACGGGAAATGAGCGGAGAAAATTGGAAACGCACCGTTCGTACATCGACATTCAATTGCCAATCGAAGGATCGTTTCCGCTGGAATGGCACGATAGTGATTCGTGCAGGAACATTTCTCAGGAATACAGCCCGGACAACGACGTGATGTTATACAATGATCCTCCATTGTTCACCGTGCATCTGATCCCGGATATGTTCGCCGTGCTGTTTCCGGAAGATGCACATGCCCCGCAGCCGCCAATGACACGGACAAAAAAAGCGATCGTAAAAGTAGCGGTGTAATGGAATTACAACTGAAAAAGAGCACCTTGCGCCCGTGGCAGCCGGGCGATGAGCCTTCGCTCGTGAAGCATGCCGATAATAAAAAGATCTGGGAAAATGTACGGGATCATTTTCCCCACCCGTACACCATGTCCGATGCGGAACGCTGGGTTCACCATGCTTCGCAGAGTTTGCACGATACCGTTTTTGCGATCGTGGTCAACGGTGAAGCGGTCGGCAGCATCGGATTGGTGAAGAAAGAAGATGTGTACAGGAAATCAATGGAGCTCGGATATTGGCTCGGCGAACAATTCTGGGGACGAGGCATTGTTACCGAGGCGATCGGTGCCGTCACGCAGTACGGATTCTCTTCGTTCGACATCGTGCGGATCTATGCGGACGTCTTCGAATGGAATGCCGCATCGGCGCATGTGCTGGAGAAAAACGGATTTCTCTTTGAAGCACGGTTGAAAAAGGCGATCTGCAAGAACGGACGGGTCGGCGATGTGTTCATGTATGCGAAAACAAAATAATTCATAATATTCAATCTGCGATATATTCTGTGAAATCTGAGCAATCAACATGAAACCGTGGAAAACTCTCTCCCGCACCACTATCCTCGACCACAGCAAATGGCTGAGAGTGGAAGATCACACGCTGCAGCTTCCCGATGGAAAAATTATCGAGCAATGGCCCTGGATCATTTCTCCCGACTATGTGAATGTAGTGGTGGAAAATGACGATGGGGATTTCGTTTGTTTCCGCCAGACCAAGTACGCAGCAAACGGAGTTACATTTGCTCCCGTCGGAGGGTATCTCGATCCGGGGGAAGATCCGTTGACCTGCGCAAAAAGAGAATTGCGGGAAGAATTGGGATACGAAGCCAAAGAATGGATCCACCTCGGTTCGTTTCCCTGCGATGGCAACCATGGCAACGGCACGGCACACTTATACCTTGCGCGGGGATCTCACGCTGTAGGAGAAATTATCGCCGACGATCTTGAAGAGCAGGAGGTCGTGACGCTTTCCAGAAACGAACTGATGCATGCGGTAACGAACGGAGAATTCAAAGTGCTCTCGTGGTCAACAGCGGTAGCGTTGGCACTTTTTCATGTCTGAAGCAGCACAATGAAAGGAGCGGGGGATGTATCAGATATCGATCGAACGAAAGGACGACGTTCTTTTCTGTCGCGTGACAGGTGAAAACTCCGTTGAGAATGTTGTTCACTGTCTTCGCGATATCCATGATGCAATGGAAGAGCACCGTTGCAAAAAATATTGATCGAAGAAAATCTTTCCGGACCAAGTTTGAACCTCATCAAAATGTATCAGATCATTCATACGGCAAAAAAGACGGTGCTGGCGCTCCCTCACAAGATCGCGTATGTCGATATCAATCCTGACCATAACCACACAAGTCTCAGGTTCGCAGAGACAGTTGCATTCAACCGTTTGATACAAATGAAATTTTTCACAGATATCGAACGTGCTGAACAATGGCTGCACAACGACTAAGTCCATTCAATTTAAAAGGATCGCAATGAAACATCTCTTCTTACTCTTCTGTACTGCTCTTTTTTTCGCTTCGTGCGCGGCAGAACGATTCTCGGCTGACATCGCTTCAACGGATTTCACCGCTGAAAATCTCTTCTCTCAGAATATTGAAGGTCCTGCATTCGATGCAAATGGAACTCTCTACGTTGTTAATTTCGAACGCAACGGTACGGTCGGCAAGGTAGGAATGGACGGTTCATGCGAACTGTTCGTTGTCCTGCCGGAAGGAAGCAATGCCAATGCAATCCAATTCAATTCTAAAAATGAGATGCTGCTTGCCGACTGGCCCAAGCACAATATTCTTCGGGTCAATATGGGGACAAAGAGTGTGGATACATTCAGCCATACCGATCTGTTCAACCAGCCGAACGACATCTGTATCAATGCAAAAGACCAATTGTTCGCATCCGACCCGCATTGGAACACAAACACCGGGCAATTGTGGAGAATCGATGCTGACGGCACACCGATCCTTCTTGAAGATTCCATGGGAACAACGAACGGCATTTGTTTAAGTCCCGATGAAAAAATATTGTATGTGAACGAAAGCATCCAGCGCACCGTATGGAAATATGATGTCGATGGTTCGGGCAACATCACGAACAAGCGGTTGTTGATTGAATTTCCCGATCACGGTATGGACGGGATGAAATGCGACCGCGACGGGAATCTTTATATTACACGTTACGGAAAAGGGACGATCGCTGTCGTCTCACCGGACGGAAAACTGCTCCGTGAAGTGCAACTGAAAGGAAAGAATTGCAGCAATCTTGTCTTCGGCGGTCCCGACGGACGGACGGTTTTTGTAACGTTACAGGATCGGAAAGGAATGGAAAAATTCAGGAATAATATTCCCGGAAAAGGTTACTGATCATGAAATGGTTTTTGATATTTGCTTTTTGCAGCGTATCTGCGGTGAGCCAGTCGTTTACCTCTTTTGTCCGTCGTATAGAACAATTACCTGTCGAACAACGTGCGGTTGCCGTTCAACGATACTTATCGACGATACGATCTGCTCCGATCATTGAAGGAGATTCCCTGCTGCATTTTGTTTCGTATGGAATGGTTAAAACCGTTTTGATCAACGGGGATCTTCAAGGATGGACACTTCCCGATACAATGAATAAAATTGAGTGCGGGAATATTTCGTTTTTTTACAAAACGTTTGTCGTTCCTTCCGACGCGAGGTTTGATTACAAGATCATCGTTGATGGAACTGAAAGGCTCGATCCGGCGAATGTGCTTGTTGCACCCAGCGGGTACGGACCTCATTCAGAGGTCCGGATGCCCGGATTTGTATCGTCGCCGTATTTGGTTCCGCGGGAAAATGTTCCCCGCGGAACGATCGAAAACATCGAGGTCAATCCTCATATTACTGCACCGCTCAAACAATACTCACTCAGGGTGCGGCCGCTGAAGATCTACATTCCGCCGGGATACGATACACTTTCACATCTGCCGGTCATCTATGTGCAGGACGGATTTGAAACGATCGAATTCGCTTTTCTGCCGACGGTCATTGATAATTTGATCGCCGATAAAAAGATCAACCCGCTGATCGCCGTCTTCATTCCGCCTCTCCGGCGCGGAGATGAACATATGGGCTATCAGCGTGATCAATACAAAAAATATCTGTGCGATGAACTTGTGCCGATGATCGATGAAAAATATAAGACCGATCGCTCGCCAAGCCGGCGCACATTAGTCGGTATTTCAAGCGGCGGATTTAGTTCGTTATATACTGTCTTCAACAGACCGGATATATTCCTTAAGGTTGGCGGACAGTCATCGACAATTACTCCCGAATTGAAAGAGATCGTTTCGAGGAAAGCGGATCGAAATCTGTTGCCGCCGTCGATGAAGATCTATTTGGATTGCGGAAGATACGACCTGCGACGGAACAATGATGATGATTTTGTAACATTAAATCGATCGTTCAGCGGGTTCCTTTCCTCCCTCCGGATCCCTCATTTTTATAAAGAGGTCAACGACGGTCATCAATGGGGAAGCTGGCGTGAGAGGATGCCGGAGATGCTTACATATTTTTTCGGAAAACTTCCGTGAAGCAGCTCTCCGAAAGAAAGCAACAACTGCTTGCCTCACAGCATAAAGCGGAAGAGCTATTTGCAGCGATCGAGAGACATGGGCTTATCGTACCTGAAAAGGCCGAAAAAGTATTGAACGACCAAGTGTACGAACTTGCGTTCGAGATGTTCGGCATCCGTAAGTACTGGCATAAGCGGATCGTCCGTGCCGGAAAGAATACCCTCCTCCCCTACAAGGAAAATCCCCCGGATCTTATCATTCAACCGGATGACATCCTGTTCTTCGATTTCGGTCCCGTCTTTGAGGAGTGGGAAGCGGATTTCGGCAGGACGTACGTGATAGGCAGCGATGTGATGAAGCATAAATTGAAACATGATATTGAGGCTGCGTGGTATGAAGGAAAAGAATATTTCGACCTTCATTATACAACATTGACGGGGGCAGATTTTTATTCTTACATCTCATCCTCAGCGAAAAAATTCGATTGGCACTTCGGCAATATTCATTGCGGACATTTGATCGGAAATTTCCCGCACGAGATCATTCAAGGAGATGAGCAACGGAATTACCTCCATCCGAACAATCATATCAGACTGAGCGATCCCGACATTCACGGCAATCCGCGCGATTGGATCCTAGAAATCCATTTTATAAACAAGGAACGGACTTTTGGCGGATTCTTCGAACAGCTGCTTTCTGTTTAAAAAATATTTCTTGACAGAGTGAAACTTTTATCGTAATATTACGATAGACAAGGAAGCATATGGGACTATCAAAAAAAGAAGAATTCACCGTCAAGCAGAACCGGCTCGCGGAAGTGACGAAAGCGCTAGCGCATCCTGCCCGCATCGCGATCGTTGAGTACCTGTCAAAGTCGAACGCATGCATGTGTGGGGATATTGTCGAAGTACTCCCTCTTTCCCAGTCGACCGTCTCGCAGCATCTTCGCGAGCTGAAAAATGCCGGACTGATAAAAGGGAACATCGAAGGAACAAGTGTCTGCTACTGCATCGATGAAAAGGGATGGACAGAAGCGAAAGAGATGCTCGGTCAGTTTTTAATGACCGTGGAAAAATGTTGTTGAAATTTTTTTGTATTTAATCATCGTAATATTACGATAAATTTATTCACTTAGTTGAAAGGATACCACGATGCGTAACAATCTGCGATTCAACAACGATACCAATGAACCGTGCTGCGGTTCCGACTGCTGCTCGACAACAACCAAGAAGGAAAAATAACATGGCGACCGACCAGGAATTGAAAGAACTTGTGAAAGAAAAGTACGGCGAGATCGCTTTTCAATCCAAAGAACAGAATGAAACATCATGCTGCGGCAGCGGATGCGGATGCGGTCCGTCCGATTTTGCGGTGATGGCGGAAGATTACACGAAACTTTCCGGCTATGTCGCCGATGCTGATCTCGGACTCGGATGCGGACTTCCGACGGAATTTGCACAGATCAGATCCGGCGATACTGTGGTCGATCTCGGCTCCGGCGCCGGTAATGATGCTTTTGTTGCTCGTTCGATCGTGGGCGAGAACGGAAAAGTGATCGGCATCGATATGACCGAACAGATGATTGCAAAGGCTAAGAAGAATGCTGAAAAACTCGGATTCTCAAATGTAGAGTTCCTGTCGGGCGATATCGAGAATATCCCGATCACCGATAACACTGTCGATGTCGTCGTCAGTAACTGCGTCATGAACCTTGTTCCGAACAAGCAAAAAGCATTCGCCGAAACTTACCGCATTCTTAAATCGGGCGGACATTTTTCCATTTCAGATATCGTGTTGAACGGTGAACTTCCTGCAAATGTGAAAAACGCTGCAGAGATGTATGCCGGTTGTGTTGCAGGCGCTCAGCAAATGGACGACTATATTGCCACGATCAAAAATGCGGGCTTCGTGAATATTACTGTCCAAAAGAAACGTGAAATCTACATACCGAACGAGATTCTTGTGAAATACCTTTCACTTGAAGATGCACTCGCATTCACAAAAAGCGATACGGGAATCTTCAGCATTACCGTTTACGCCGATAAGCCTTAACAATGTCAGCAATCGGATTGCTCAAAGCAATCCGATTGCTTTCTTGGAATTGTCATTGTAGATTCCACCACACATGTTGGAGAATGCAATGACATTTCGTTTACTTCCCGCTATCCTCTTTTTCCTGTTTATTTTCGGTTGCTCATCATCAAAAGAATTCTCGGTTAACAACTTCGAGTCCGGTATTGTGGCTGTTGCACAATGGGGCGGCACGCCGGCGAACGATTCACTCGCGCGGAAACATACGATCACTCACATCACGCTCCACCATCAGGGCGAATCGTTCCCGAAAGGAAAAGATCCGATTCAATACCTGCGCAACCTTCAAACGTGGTCCCGCAATTCAAAGAAATGGATCGACATCCCCTATCACTATATCATCGATCTCGACGGTAAAGTATATGCAGGCCGCGACATTAACTACGCCGGCGATACGAACACTGAGTACGATCCTTCTGGTCACGCATTGATCGAAGTGGTCGGCAACTTTGAAGAAGTGGAGCCGAACGAAGCACAGTTGGATGCGGTCGTGCGGACAATGACCTGGCTGGCGATCAAATACAAGGTCCCCGCCGATTCAACCCGCTCGCACAGGGATTATTCTCAACAGACGGTCTGTCCGGGAAAAAATCTCTACCGGTATATTGAGAACGGCTATTTCAAGGAAAAAGTAATGGAAAACAGGGATTGAACGGATTCACCATTGAGGTAGTGGTTCTTTTGATGTTCAACATGCTGATGAACCTTATAACTCGTCATGCTGAACTTGTTTCAGCATCTTTATATAGACCCCGAAACAAGTTCGGGGTGACGTATAATGAAAAAATCCCATTACCACCATTGAGAAGATACATGGATAATTAGAATTTTTTTCGTATATTGATGCAGTCAATTGAACGTCCCGGGGTAGTGCGGGACGTTTTTTATTATGATTTCGCTGATTACGCAGATTGTATACCGATTTTTACAATCTGCGCCGACATCTGCGAAATCTGAGTAATCATCAAAGGGTTTATGATCTCACAAAGCAATATCCGCAATATCGCAATAATCGCACACGTCGATCACGGCAAAACGACGCTCGTCGACCAACTGTTGCGGCAAACAGGAACATTCCGTGACAACCAGCAGGTGGAAACGCGTGTGATGGATTCCAACGCGCAGGAGAAAGAACGCGGCATCACAATTCTGGCGAAGAATACCGCTGTCTTCTATACCGATAAAAAGACCAAAGAAAAATACAAGATCAATATCGTCGACACTCCCGGACACTCCGATTTTGCCGGCGAGGTGGAGCGAACGTTGAAAATGGTCGACGGCGTTCTTCTGCTTGTCGATGCGTCGGAAGGTCCTCTGCCCGGAACGAAATTCGTCCTTAAAAAATCTCTCGACCTGAATTTGCAGCCGATCGTTGTCATCAACAAGATCGACCGTAAAGATGCCCGCGCGCATGAAGTGCTCGACGAAGTATTTGAACTCTTTTTATCGCTCGGCGCAAACGATCAGCAGCTGGACTTCCCCACCATCTACGCGATCTCCAAACAAGGAATCGCCCAGCATGAACTGGAAGACAAGGGAACCTCGCTCGAACCGCTGTTCGATACGATCGTTGCAAAGATACCGGCACCCAAAGGGGATGTGAACGAGCCTTTTCAAATGCTCGTCACGACGATCGATTATAATGATTACCTTGGACGACTCGGGATCGGGAAAGTGCACCGGGGGAGGATCCATATAAAAAATCAAATGAAAATAATCCATCGCGACGGAGTGACGGAAGATGCGCGTGTAGCGAAGATCTATACATTCGAAGGATTAAAACGTATTGAAGTGGAAGAATCAAGCGTCGGCGATATCATTGCAATTTCGGGAATGGAAGATGTCGACATCGGCGAAACGATCGTCGATGCAGCAGATCCAACGCCGCTTCCGTTCGTTGCCATTGAAGAACCAACACTGTCGATGAACTTTGTCGTGAACAATTCGCCGTTCGCAGGACTCGACGGAAAATATGTCACGACGCGGAATCTGCAGGAGCGTTTGATGAAAGAGCTCCGTTCCAACGTGAGCCTGCAAGTTGAACTGACCGATTCGCCCGACGTATTCAAAGTCAGCGGACGTGGCGAACTGCATCTCGGCGTGCTGATCGAAAATATGCGCCGCGAAGGATTCGAACTGCAGGTATCCCGCCCGCAGGTGATCTACAAACGGATCGACGACGTTCTCTGCGAACCGATCGAGCATGTTATCATCGACGTGCCGGATGATTTTACAGGGACGGTGATCGAGAACCTCGGCAAGCGCAAAGGCGAGATGAAGAATATGATCTCTTCCAACGGCAATACACGTTTGGAATTCTTCGTTCCGGCGCGCGGATTGATCGGGTTCCGGAACGAATTTATGACGCAGACAAAAGGGACCGGCATCCTGCATCATAATTTTCACGGGTACGAGCCGTTCAAAGGCGAACTGTCGCACAGGACGCGCGGCGCGTTGGTATCGCTCGAAACTGGTGAAGCGGTTGCATATGGCATGTTCAAACTGCAAGAGCGTTCCACGTTCTTCATTGAACCGCAGACAAAGGTCTATTCAGGCATGATCGTCGGCGAGAATTCGCGTGAGGGAGATATGACGGTGAATGTCTGCAAAGCGAAACAGTTGACGAATATGCGCGCGTCCGGTTCCGACGAAGCGGTGCGCCTTGAACCGCCGCTGTTGATGACGCTCGAACAGGCGATCGAATGGATCGGCGACGATGAATATGTGGAAGTAACGCCGAACTTCATCCGCCTCCGGAAAAAAATTCTCGATCAGAACGAACGGAACCGCGCATCCAAGAAAAAAGCGGCGGTTGAAGTCTGACATTCACCTACAGATTCACAGATTGTTGCACAGAATCCCGATCAAATCGGGATTTTTTTTATCCGTGCGATTGCGCATTGCAAATCAATTTATTATGTTTGCATAGTGCTTTTCCGGACAGATGTGTCTGACTTGTGGGGAGACGGTAGCAGATACGGCTGAACGTCCGGGGTATTTTTTTTCAGGGGGCTTTTGTGAAATATTTTTTCCTTCTTTGCCTGTCGCTTCTGTGCAGCGACGCTCTCGAATCGCGCCCCAGTTTTTTTCAGCATAGAAATGCTCTCAAATTCGGAATAGGGACGAGTGAATTCAACAAGATCCCTGGTCTCGCCCTTCACACTGAATACACACGATATTTAGCAAATATCTTTTTTGTTTCTGCGAGATTCTCGTATGCTTCCGCCTCCGACAACAGCCCTAATGCCTACTATGCATCGCAGGATATGTATACAACGGGGATCAGCCTCAAGATCAATCCGTTGGTGGTCGATCGGCACATTGTTTCTCTCCGCGCGGGCGTGAATCAAAACTTTTATTCCTGCGAAGGAAACTATGGAAAGGGATTGCTCAGTACACCAACCGGCTACGCACGGTATTCAAAAAGTACGAATGGAACCGGATACAGTTTAGGCGCCAACTACGATTACTTGCTCACACGATTTTATTTTATTAGCGTCGGTGCTACCGCAATTAAGTACGATGAAACGTTGTATTATTTTTCGATTTCAATCGGCACTCTCTTTTAATCGACCGCTGTCCGGTAATTCTGTACGAGAATATTGATCCTGTCTTTGGCAGGATTTTTTTGTTCATTGGAGTTCCATCTATTTTCCGCGTATCTTTCACGCAATGGATATGACGTTCGCCAATATTGTTCTCATTGTTGCCGCGGCGCAATCATTCCTCCTCTCCACTCTTATTTACCAAAAACATCGAGCGTTGTTCCCAAACAGGTTCCTTGCGCTGTTGATGCTGAGTTATACGATCATACTTCTCCATTTATTATTTCAAGACAACGGAGTGTACCGGATTTTTCCGATCATCTACCTTGTTGTCGGCGTGCCGCTTGTTGTTGCACAATTACAATATTTGTACACAAAATATCTGCTGAACAGGACGGAACGATTCGTGCGGCGTGACCTGCTCCATTTTTTACCATTCGGAATTTTCGAGACTGGGATGATCATCGCTTTTTTTTCCGGCAGCGTCGATTTTTCGGATGCAGCTATATCCGACCCAACAACAACGCCTCGTTTCTTCCGCATTTTTAATTGGCTTCTCATCGCACAGGGATCGATCTATATGGGGGTCAGTTACCGGTTGATCGTCCGTTACAACAGACACTTGAAGGATGTCGTCTCATCGGTCGAGCAAGTTCAAATGACATGGCTTCGCAATATTACGCTGGCGGGAATTTCCGCGTGGATCCTATTTTTTATAGAAGATCTTCTGCTCACTCAAGGGATTAACCTTTCGAATTTCGTTTTCGTCTCCGTTGTCTTTGCCGTCTACGTTTACGCAATGGGGTTTGTCGGACTGTTAAAATCGGAAATATTTGCATCCCCCGATGTCGAACGGACAATGCACGAGATATCTGAAATTGACCATGCCGGTGAGCCAAGTGCAACGAAATATGAAAAATCCGGATTGACGGAAGAGACAGCGCAGAGTATCGTTACTCGATTGCTCGAACTGATGGAAAAAGAAAAACTTTATACACACCCGTCACTGACCTTATCCCAATTGTCAGAAAAACTTTCCGTCTCGTCGCACAATCTTTCGGAAGTGATCAATTCGCAATTGAAAAAGAATTTCTACGATTTCGTGAACGGATATCGGATCGAACAAGTCAAAAAAGATCTTGTCGATCCGTCCAAACAACATATCAAAATTCTCTCTCTGGCGTTCGACACCGGATTCAACTCCAAGGCAACGTTCAATACGCTTTTTAAGGAAGTAACGGGACGAACACCCTCCGAATACCGCGCTGCGGGTATGCAGTCTCTACGCGCACACTAACGTTGAAAGAAAATACAACAATGAAATTTCTTTTCGCATTATTTCTCTTCCCTTTTTCGTTAAACGCATTGCACATCGGAAATACAATTCCGTTCTCACGCGGTGTCAATCTTTCGGCGTGGCTTCAAGAAGCGAATGCCCGGCAGATTCAATTCACAAAATACACCAAATCAGACTTCCAGAAGATCAAATCGCTCGGCTGCGATGTCATCCGTCTGCCGATCAATTTTCATGGCATGACAACCGGTGCGCCGGAATTTATCGTCGATCCGCTTCTGTTCGACTTCATCGATGAGGCGGTCAATTGGGCAGAAGAACTTGGATTGCATATCATCCTCGATAATCATTCATTCGATCCTGCAGTCAGTACATCACCTCTTATTGGAAATACACTCGTTCCGGTGTGGAAACAAGTTGCGTTTCGGATGAAGAATCGGTCCTCGCTGGTGGTTTATGAGATTTTGAATGAGCCGCACGGAATTGCAGACTTTGTATGGAATGCGATTCAAGACATGGTGATCGATTCGATCCGTTCGGTGGATACCGTGCACACGATCATCGTAGGTCCGGCGGGATGGAACAGCTACGCCAACCTTCACGCTATGCCGGTCTATTCCGATACAAACCTTATCTACACATTCCATTTCTACGACCCGTTCATCTTTACACATCAGGGAGCAAGTTGGTCCGATCCATCGATGGCTCCACTCGCGGGAGTTCCCTTCCCGTACGATCTGCTGCGCATGCCGCCATTTCCGTCGGAACTGACGGGTACATGGATACAAAATGCATTCAACAGTTATTCAACGACCGGAACCGCACCGGCAGTAAAAAATCTCATCGACATTGCGGCAGACTTTAAGAGCAGCAGAAATGTACAATTGTTTTGCGGCGAGTTCGGCGTCTACATTCCCAACAGCGCTAACGAGGATCGCGTGCTGTGGTATGAACTGGTTCGTACCTATCTGGAGGGAAAAGGGATCGCGTGGACATCGTGGGATTATCAAGGAGGTTTCGGTCTGTTTGAAAAGGGAACCGATGAGCTGTTTGAGTACGATCTGAACATCCCTCTCATAAACGCACTTGGGTTCACCGTGGCGCCACAAAAAGTTTTTTCCGTACTTCCTGATTCTACACAATTCGATCTTTACAATGATTACAGTGGACCACGAATTCTGACGTACGGAAACGGAACATACACCGATTTTTATTCGTCCATAGCACCCGCAGCCGGAAAGTATTGCATACGATTTGCAAACGCCCCTCAGTACGAATCAATTAAGTTTGATTTCAAACCTACAAGAGACTTATCACTGTTAAAGAACAACGGGTTCGTGTTTGAGTTCAATGTGCGCAGTAATTCTCCCGGATTGCAATTCGACGTACGTTTCCTTGATACCAAGGACGGTCCATCTGACCATCCATGGAGAATGAGGAAAACAATCACATCCGAGATTGTTGCATGGAACGATGAATGGCACAGAGTTCGTATTCCACTGGCGAATTTTGTTGAGCATGGCTCCTGGGATGACGGGTGGTACAATCCCATTGGTGCGTTTGATTGGAAAGCGATAGATCAGTTTGAAATTGTTGCAGAACAAAGTGCGTTGACCGGCAAAGAGGTTTATTTCGATGACATTCGAATTATATCACTTGTACCTGCAGCAATCATACAGTTGTCTTCACTGCCGCAAGAGTTTTGTCTTTTTCAGAACTATCCCAACCCTTTTAATCCGGTCACTATAATTACATTCTCCATACCTCATACAATCATGGTCTCGTTGAAAGTATATGATGTCACTGGAAAAGAGGTTGCAGTATTGCTTAATGAAGAGAAGACTCGCGGTCTGTATTCTGTTCAGTGTAATGCTTCTTCCTTTGCAAGCGGAGTTTATTTTTACCGCTTACAAGCCGGCACCTACGTTGAAACAAAAAAACTTGTCGTGATGAAGTGAGCCGATAGACCGGGTTCTACTACTTTACACTCAGGTTAAGGTTCTCCCCCACTAGTTTGAACGTTTTGCGAGGTTCAAACCCATCGGCACAAGCGAATGTGCCTTCTCCATAACGTAACTTGTATAGGTCATTAACTCAAGTCATGCCATGAGTGTATTAAATCTTTTGGCAAATGTTGAAGGTTCAACAAAACCTAAAAAGGTACTCATGGCATGACTGTGCATTATGGAGAACACCATGAAACAGTATTTTTACGCTTCAATAGGGCTTTTGCTTCTTATCATTCTCGCCAATACACTTCGTTCACAATCATTGCCAACCGGAACGATTGAAGGAATCGTTCTCGATGGCGCATCACAAACCCCGCTGATCGGCGTGAATGTCATTGTCATGAATACAACACTGGGTGGAATAACGGATATCACAGGAAGATTCACACTGAAAAATGTTCCGGTCGGAAATTATTCCGTGCAATTCCGGATGATCGGGTATGCAACGGTAGCGAAGGCCGATGTGATCGTTCGCCCGCAGCGAATAACAACTGTTTCGGCTGATTTACACGAACTTGCCGTTGAGTCGGAACAGGTGGTTGTGACAGCGGGATATTTTCAGCAGAACGACATTCAATCGATGAACTCTGTCGGATTCAGCCGCGAAGAGATCCGACGCGCGCCAGGTTCCGGCGGAGATGTCAGCAGGATCATAATGAGTCTTCCTTCACTTGCAAAAGTGAATGACCAATCGAACAGTTTGATCGTACGAGGCGGGAGTCCTTTTGAGAATGCATTCTACATCGACGGTATCGAGATCCCGAACATCAACCACTTCCCTACACAGGGAGCCACAGGCGGTCCGATCGGCATGGTGAATGTCGACCTGATCGACGAAGTGAATTTTCATACCGGCGGATTTTCTCCTCTGTACGGCGATAAACTCTCTTCCATTCTCGACATACGTTTCCGTGAAGGCAATAAAAATAATTTTGATGGACAACTCGATTTGAACATTGCCGGATTCGGCGGAGTTGCTGAAGGTCCGCTGGGTGAAAAAGGTTCATACGTTCTTTCAGCGCGAAGAAGTTACCTTGAGTACGTGATGAAAATGTTCGATGTCGGCACTACTGTTGCTCCAAGTTACGGCGACGTGCAAGGGAAGATTGTGTACGCACTCTCGCCCAACCACAAAGTCAGCCTCATTGGACTATACGGCGACGACCATAACAATCCCGATCTGAAAGCAGCGATCGAGAACGACATGATCTATTACGGACCGCAGGATATTTATCAAAGTGCGGCAGGCATAACGTGGCGCGCGTTGTGGGGAAAGAACGCGTATTCCACAACTTCGATCGGATATCTGTCGTCGAGATTCAACGAGGATTTTTTTGAGACCAACACGGGTATTCATCTTGTGAAGAACAGGTCGACCGAGGCGGCATTCAGTCTTCGCAACGTCAACCACGTAAAATTATCCGCCATTCACTCGGTTGAATTCGGTATTGACATCAAACGATTGATGAATGAATACGATAATTCCTACGCGGCATACAGCGATGCGGTGGGCGATTCAATCGGCGCAGCGGTTATCGATCAGAACATCGCGGCAGAAAAAATAGGAATGTTCGCAAACTACATTGTTCAGCCGTTCAGCGGACTGTCCATGACTATTGGTTCGCGCGCAGATTACTTTTCCATCAATGACAGGATGACCGTTTCGCCCCGCGCTTCGCTCGCATTTCAATTCGATGAACTGACGACATTCAGAATGTCGTCAGGTGTGTATTATCAGAATCTTCCCGTACTTCTTATTTCACAGAGCACTTCCAACAAGTCTTTGAAGGATCCGTACGCAGTCCATTACATCGCGGGTGTAGATCACTTACTGTCCGACGACACGAAATTGAGCGTTGAAGCGTACATGAAAGAGTATTACGACTTCCCGGTCGACCCTGCCGATCCTTCGTTGTTTCTGGTTGATGAGGTATTTTACCGCGCAGGTTTTTTTCTCAACCACAGCCCCCTTTCAAACGACGGAAAGGCGCGTTCCCGTGGAATTGAATTTACACTGCAAAAGAAACTGGCGCACGATTTTTACGGCTTGGCAAGCGCGACGTTCTTCCGAACTGAATATAAAGGATCCGATGATGTGTGGAGGAAACGTGTGTTCGACAACAAAATCATTGTCAGTGCTGAAGGTGGATACAAACCGAACAACGAATGGGAATTCAGCGCGCGCTGGATCTATGCCGGGGGAACGCCGTACACACCGTTCGACCTCTCACAATCGCAGCAATTGAAACGAGCCGTATTCGATACGGACAAGATCAACAGCTCACGGTATCCCGCATATCATTCAATGAATCTCCGGTTTGATAAACGATTCCATTTCCAATCGTCCAATCTTGTTCTTTATGTGAGCGCATGGAATGTGTATGATCGCAAGAATGTGGCTGCGTATTTCTGGAATGAAAAGGAGAACGGGCAGGATACGATCTATCAGTGGAATCTCCTGCCGATCTTCGGAATAGAATACGAGTTGTAGTTGTTGTATCTCACACCGTGAAAAAGAATGCTTGCGCATCCCCGGCTGGTTCTGTACTTTTGCGTACAACAATCGAAGGGGGTTGTTATGAACGAGCGAAACAAGGCGATTGTTCGGAGATACTTCACCGAGGTCCTGCGCAACGGAAAGTATGACACTGTTAAAGAGATTTTCTCACCCTCTTTCATCTTTCACGGTCCCGCCCTTTCACGATCGATCCAGGGAATGCCCGAGGGGATTTATGATTTCATCGCATGCGTGCGCAAAGCGTTCCCCGACCTGTATATTTCCATAGAAAATGAAATCGCTGAAGATCATCAGGTCGTGGTGGTATGGCGATTGACGGGAACACACAAACATACGTTCCGCGATGTGCCGCCGACGGGCAAGCATATTTCCATCACCGGAACCGATATTTTCTATATTGATCACGGCAAGATCGAAGGGATGTGGGCGTTTTTCGATATGCGCAGTATGCTGGAACAGCTGGTGAAAGAGAAAAAGAAGACCCGAAAAAGAAAACATTCGGCGGCATCAACACGTCCAAAAAAGCGGGTAAACCGAAAGATGCGGTAAACTGTCTGACGCGGCTCCCCCCCGTTACGTCGATGAGCCCTTTGTTATTCAAGATTTTTTTTTCACATTACCTGCAACAAAAATCTTGCAGGTGATTGTTGCCTTCGCTGCTGTCCAAAATAATTGATATCATCATCAGTGCCGGAGCTGCCCAAGGATTTTTCTTTGGCATGCTGCTTACCACGCGAACGAACAAGAAGAAAACCTCAAACAAAATTCTCGCCGCACTGCTCATTGCCCTTTCTATCAGCATCCTTCATTCG
>JACPGG010000159.1 GCA_016182545.1 Ignavibacteriales bacterium | reverse complement strand
TTACCGGTTTGAGTGTAGTAATTCTCCGACATCATCAAAAAAATCGTGTATGTTCCGTTCGGAACGCGGATATTATATTTCACCAGACCGTTCACTTCAGAGTTAAAGACGCCGGGATCCAGCGTTCCCGTGAAGGTGAAATTGTTCTGATTCAGATTCCCATCCATATATCCGTACTCTGCCGCCGGTCCCCACATCTGATCAGGAAGGTAATCTTTATATTCCGGACCGCCGCAGTTGATCTTTGCGGGAAATGACAATGGCTTTGCTTTCGTTACGGAAACATTTTTTACACCAATGGCATTGGGAGGACTGAACCTGTCTTTCACGTTCATAATGATGACATTGCTGATCGACCCCGTATCGTACTCTGCGACGGTCAGTTTCACGCTTTTCTGATTGCTGTACAGAATCGCTTTGGTAATACTTTTCCCCGTTATCAAATAGTTGGATGGCGTCGTCGCGCTGATGCTGTCAACTTCTTCCGTGAACACAATCAGAACGCCGTCATGTTCGGCACGCACCACATTTACGTTTGCCGCGCCGGTATCAGTATATCCGAGTGCAGTCTCTTTGGTAAGGCACAAAATCAATTTCCCGTCCTTGAATACCGCATTCTCCCGGACAAAGTCACACCCGTTGCCTCCAAACGTGTGCGTCGCTTTTTCCCATCGTGTCTGATCCCAGGAGTCGAATTCATCCTTCCATAGCAACGTGAAGTTGCTGTCGGTGCCGGTCTTCCCGCTGTCCGGTGTATATGCTGCGTAACTGACCCAATCGTAATATGCGAACGCCGGCAGCACATTCTCGTTCCACTGTCCTGCCCAATTCGGATATGTCGGGTTCCACACATTCATCATGATTTTTTGGGAAAGGTTCAGGGCTTCGATATGCGCGCCGGTTTGGCGATGAACTTCGCTGCCGTCAACAAACCACGCAACATAGGTTGGAGTCCACTCAAACGCGTACGTGTGAAAGTCGAGTCCCGGGTTGAATGACGACCGATAATGACTGACGTGATTGATCTGTCCCGGCGTGATGGGATTGAATTGAATGTCATCCGCATATCGACCCATGATCTCGATATCGATCTCATTCCAATCTGCGGTGCTCGTGATCTCGTGATAGGTGAAAAACGACGACAGCATCCCTTCGCGCTGGGCTGATTTCATCCGCACTTCAAATCTGCCGTAGGTAAATGCCTGCTTCGTCCTGTATTCCGCCCCTTTGTAGATCTTTGCGGAGAGAATATTCGGAACGATGAGTACACACAATATCAAAAGAAATTTTTTCATGCTCTCACTTATTTGATCAACACCATCTTCCGTGTTTTAGAAAATTGCTCTGCACGACTCTCTTCCGATTGGCGGGCATGAATTTGGTAAAGATATACTCCGCTCGGGACTGCCGATGTATTCCATATTTTTGAAAAAGTACCCGGTCCCATTCGTTCATCGACAAGAGTCGCAATTTCTTTTCCCAGAATGTCATAAATTTTTATCTCGACATTGGCAGAGACGGGAAGTGAGAATGTGATCGTCGTTGCAGGATTGAACGGATTCGGATGATTCTGCTCAAGTGAGAACGCTTTCGGAATTGTTTGTGCCGGTTTCGTTTCAACCGCGGTAATGTACTCGCTGTAGTTGGAATATTGTTTGTACATGGAGGATAACGTTGTCTTCACCGGTTTTGCTTCTGTCCGGTTCATCCGTATCAACCCCATGCTTTGAAAACCGCTTGTCTGTTGATGCGTATACCAATCGAAAATGCACCACCACGTCACACCTGCAACAAACCCTGCGGCATTGTACGTCCCGTTCTTTTCGATCGGCAGGCGGGGTTGAAACGCGAGGAATGTTGAATCAAACGTTTGTACCTGCTCGGTAAATTGTGTCATGCCTTCCGTCGACCAGTATCCAAATTCGGTTGCAATGACAGGTTTCTTGGGGAAGTAATCATGTGCATCGACAAGAAAATATTTTGTCCCCCGGTACATTCCCAATCCGTTCGGGTTATAGAATATGCCGAAATACATCGTCCATCCGGCAACATCGCAGTAGGTTTGGGAATCATCATTCGGACCGGGACGGTCGGCAGCGGCGGACTGAGTGATCAATCTGCCGTCGGGATATTGTGCGTCCAATTCCGCTTTTACTGACTGCAGAAACGAGATCCTTCCCGATACATCTTTACATTCATTGCTTGTGCTCCACAGTGCAATGGAGGGGCGATTGTAATCACGAAAAACCATTTCCCGGAACATTTGATGATGGATCTTCCGTACACTGTTCTGGATCAACCAGGAGAATGATTCATCGAACCACCACACCGGGATCTCCTCCATAATGATGAGACCGAGGCGATCCGCTGCAAGATATGTGAAGGGATGATTCGGGTAATGTCCCGTGCGAAGATAATTTGCATACACACTCTTTACGATCTTCAGGTCGCTGAAAATAACATTCGGCGGAATGCTTCTGCCGTACTGTGGATGGTCTTCGTGGCGGGCAACGCCATGGAGGAAGAGAGGCTTCTCATTCAGAATAATTTTATCTCCCGCTGTTTTGATCGTCCGAAGTCCGAACTGAGTAAAGAATTCATCCTTTATGCTTCCACCCTGAGAGACCGTCACTTTGAGAATATACAGATTCGGGGTTTTTGGCGACCATAACTGCGGGTTCTGAATTGTCAGGTCCGTTTGCCATGCGGCAAACGAATCCGGCGGTACCGAAATTGATTGTTGGCTTACGCCTTCTATCGCAGCTTCTTCTCCGATCAGTTCCGCCGTTATCTCCTTTGCCAACGACACAGAATCCGTTTTTGTTCTGAAGACACGAAGAAGGATATCGACGTTTTCAGAAGAGAGATTCTTGTTGTTGATGACAACCGATGCTTGAACAAGTCCTGTAGTATTCCTCGGAACAACATCTGCCCGTGCAGTGGAGATCTTATCGCTGAATTCGAGATACACATCATGGATGATGCCGGTATAATTGAACCAATCGCACGGGTAGTAAGGAACGATGTCTTTTCGTGTTCCCCACGGAATGTTATCGACTCGCACGGCAAGGACATTCGCACTGTCAAACCTCAATGCGTTCGATACGTCGAACGAAAACGGCGTGAAGCCGCCTTCATGCCAGCCTAGATAGTGCCCGTTCAACCACACATCCCCGATGTAATTCACCGCGTAGAAATTCAACCGGACAAATTTCTGCTGCAGCGAATCGGGAACAATAAATGTTCTCCGGTACCACACTCCGTCTGAATAATATTCCGGCGTTTGTTCACTGCTTCCCAATTGGTTTTCGACACCGGGTATAGCGTGTGTTCCCCATGCGTTATCGTCGAAATACGGCGATGTTTTTCCCGCCGCTTCGGTCATCAATTGCGCATAACCGGCGGAATCACGTTTCGTCAATGATACAGTGTGGTTAGCAGAGAATCGGATTTTCTTCCATTGTCCGGCGAGCGAAACTGTGGGACGGAGTTGTTTTTCATATGAAGAAACAACCATTCCGTGCTGCGTCGGAACCGCAACAGTGTTCACCGATGAGATTTTGAGTGATGCTTCAAGCGTGCCGACCTGAGCGCGGAGAAATGAGAAACACAACACGCACGCAACAACCGAGTGCCAACGGATCATTGTATCGTTCTTTCGTATTTAGAACAAAATCCCAACAGTGAATTTTTGAGCATCCTTCAATCGCCCAAAATCCTGATACGCATAGTCGAATGAGAATTGCATTGCGCCGACCACGCTCTGCTTTACACCGATGCCGAACGTCATTCCTTCTTCAGAATCGACAAGCAGCATCGATTTGTATCCTCCCCGCAGTGCAAGAAAATCATTGAATACATACTCGCCGCCGAGGTCGATGCTTTCATAGTTATCGCTCGGATGCGATGCATCCACAGCAAAGGTCAGTTTATTCGACTCATCTGCAAATGCCTTATACGCGATGCCGAATTTGAAATTGAGCGGTAAAGCCCATTCTTCCGTTTCAAGACTTGCCGGAATTCTTCCATTATTCCCTGCCGTTGTTTGGTCCGGATCGTACAGCACAAGCAGGGAATTCCCATCCAACTTCATCTTCGATCCGAAATTGGTGATCGCCATGCCGAGAACGATCCCCTCGAATGGCGTTTCATATTTCACGCCAACATCGATCGCCATTCCCGTGGCACTGGTTTTCCAGATCTTCTGATAAACAATCTTCGGATTGAATCCAATGGAGAATTTGTCGGTCAGTTTCATCGCGAATGCCACACTGAACGCTATATCGGCAATACCAAAGGTTTCGCCTGTTCCATCCGGTTCTTCTATGGTCGTGACTTTCATCTCGTCGATACTTGATGACGTGAAGGACATGCCCAGCACACCCATATCTCCGATCCGCAGTGCACCGGCAACATAGTTGTACTGAATACCGGCAAACCATCGTGTATGATCGACGATCGCAGCACCGCCGTACACATCGCTGAGACCGGCAGGATTCCAATACATAGAGCTTGGATCGTCAACCACGGCAACGAAAGCACTTCCCATGGAAAGTCCGCGCGATCCTTGCCCGATCGATAAAAACGGAGCGGCGGTGGTCCCTTTTTTCGACACATTCGATTTGAATGTTTGTGCCGATGATGATGATGCGGCGATCAACCCCATCATGCTTAGTGTCAGAAAGAATTTTATTGGTTTCATGATTTTCTCTGGTTTCCTTATTTGATCACCACAAATTTACCGATATGCTCTCCCACACCCGGTGCATCGACATGGAAGATATACAGCCCGTAGGCGATTTCCATTCCGTCATCCGAGATCAAATCCCATGACAACGACCCGTTATCGACCGTAGCCTCGTGCTGCAATGTTTTCACCAGTGCACCGGCAACGGTAAAGATCCTGACCGTACATTTGGCAGGGAGTTTAATAAAATCTATCTTTCGGTCGCCGCGCCCCGACTGGTAAAGAGTCCGCCGTTCCCATTGCGCCGTGGCAACATACGGATTCGGCACAACAGAGATCTTATCAAGTTGATTTTTTGCCAGATTCATATCCATGCGGGCAGACTTCGTTTTAAATTCAAAGAAATCTCCACCCGCAAATTCTTTTGTTGTCCGGATGATGAATTTGTCGCCGTCGGTCGGAGGAATGGCATTGAACGGCGGCAGAAAATATGTAAGGCGGTAACACCATTTAGATGTGAGTATGGTCGTATAATTTTCCAACAACTGTATCTCGTCGCCGGATGAGAATGCTCCCGACGCATCGAGATCGTATACGATCAGTTTCACTTTATATCCGGATGTGGTGTTGATGACCTTGAAATTGATCTGTAATTCGCCCGATTCACTGAACGCAGTATCCTGAACCGTGCTGGAGAATTGTATTTCATAATCGCTCGGCCACGGACCGTTCACCGACGGATTCGATTTGTCTAACGATGCACGCATGATCGCGTTCGTTTTTTTACCGACCGCCCACCCTGTTGCAGTATCGATAATCGCAATGCCGGTATCATTTTTGATCGTCACGGTCAGTCCGTCGAATGCAATACTCGGTTTCGACGTCGGTATGTTATAGATGTCTGCTTTTTTAATCAACGTATCGACCTTGCCAAGGGAGTCACGCAGAACTTTATATGATCGTGTTCCGTAGCCGGGAAACTTGCCGACGGAATCAAACTCGACTTTGTATGTAATCCCTTCAGCAATGGCATTCGGGTTCACGATAGAAACCGACATCGATCCGGTCCCGATACCTTGTTTCACTTGCGCTGTCGATCCTACGATCTGCGGGGGAACATATCCCGCCGCTTGCGGTGATGGAACAACAACAGCGCAATTTATATCGACGAATTTCAGCGTGCCGTTGAAATCTTCCTGAATTTGTTTTGTACACTCCGAAACGGAGATACCGCCTTCGGCACCCGAAAGCGAATCGAGTTTATTCGGAGATCTTCCTCTGTCGTACGAGACAAGTGCATAATAATATTTCACGCCATTCTGCACTGTCGTGTCGACAAACGAATGTTCAAGACCGGTATCATCTCCACGCCAATAATGTGCACCGTTTATGCCGGTCGGGTCCGGACCCTTTATTTTATTGACCAGATCCCATTGCTTGATCGGTTTCCAGTATTTTCCTTCCCCTTTCGCATCGGTGATCGTTTTGACATCCTGAAATTCCGGTTCCGTGCTGCGGTACAATGCATACCCTTCAAAATCAAACTCCTTCAACAAACGGTCGTACGATTTTTCGGCAATATCATTCCAATACAAATACACTTTTTTATTCCCCGGGACTGCCGTCAATGTTGGTTTTAACGGGGGCTCCGCAAAATTATAATTCGCATTGTATATGTCCCGCACCGTTTGAAGATTGAACGAGAAGCGCAAATGAGAATCGTTCTCTTTGATTTTTTTTCAGCGGAAATGGTCCGGAAGCGAACACCATGCTGATGTTCGCATTTCTTATGGAAGTGTCTTTAAAACCCTCGGTCATTTTTTTCCACATGATCGGATCGTTCTTTGGCCAGACACCGCTCGGACCTTTGTCTCCGAGTAAACCGATGTATGCGGATTGCAAACCGATCTGATCCGATTCATCCTTGTCAGTTTTATCAAAGTACGGTTCGCCGAGTGTCGGTAGACCATCACCTTCACCTTCATCAGGTCCATTGTATTGAAGATCGAACGGACCGACACCATCCTTCCCGACATCATCGTTCAACGGTTCTTCAGGATCCCATTTGCCATTCAGATTTTTGTCATTGTAGGGGCGCCAGTCACCGTCATTGTCAATACCATCGTCACGCCTTTCATCGATCATTCCATCTTCATCATCATCAATGCCGTTGGTCGCATCACCGGGGCTTTCCAAATATGCCTGCCCGTAGTATCCTGTTTTGTAATTATCGGGCAATCCCTTTCCCGAAGGAGCCCAAGCCCACGCAAGATCGAGTGAACGATTGAACAAAGCGTCGTTTTGAGTCGATCCTACGCTCGGATCGGTATAAAAACCGAATGCCGTAGAATCATAATTGTAATCCGACAAATTGATAATGTCGTAATGCCAAAAGATGCAATCCTCGGCAAGAACGTGAGTCCACTGGAACGCCCGTACTTCAACGCGCAACCCGAGTCCGCCTCGCGTTGTATCGGATTTGATGGGATAGAAATTGTACGGCAATCTCGTAAATTCTTTGTCTTGTGAATCGTCGATCACAAAAAATGTTTCTGCCTGTGCATTGTTCACTCCGCGACCAAAATATCCGTACCAGTAACCGTCCCATTCTTTTATTTTTGATTCGTCCGTTCCATACAAATCATAGAATAACGAACGGGACCATTGTTCGGGGAACGATTTGACATCGACGTTGATCGCAGGGACAGTTGACGAAGGATTGGCATATCCGGGAACAGGTTCAACACCCCATATATCGCCTGTAACAGGATCAAGGTCCATCTCTTCACGGTACGACGATTCGATCGGGGTGATATATTGTTCACGCCCAAGGACATCTGTGATCTTTACTTTTGCACCGATCAACAAGGCAAGACCATCAAGACTCCGATGTCCCGATCCTTTCGGCCATTCGCCGTGCGGACCACGGTTGACATTATTGAACCAATCCGATATCGAAGCATCGTTGGAGTACACGGTGCGAACAAGATTTGCTTCCAACATCCCTTTTTTGCGGTATTGGATGTTCCCTTTTGCCTCATCACGGAACATTTGTATTTGTTGTTGCGGTACCTGTGCTGATGACAGGGCGAACACCAATGTTACCGCACCGAGTATTTTCGCTTTAACAGAATTTTTTTTCTTCAAATCTTTCATACGTCAAGCTCATCTATAAGGTGAATTAAAAATCGAGATTAAATCCGATGCGGACATTCCGTGGCGCTGAGAATGATGTCGGATTATGGAGGTACTCCTGCAGTGAGTTCAATCCGTAAATGGGACCACCTTCTTCGGTGTACAGATCGACATTCGCTCGACCGCTGGCATCATTTACATTGTACTCATTCTTGATATCCAACAAGTTGTACACCAGCATGAAAGCATTCAACCGCAGTCCAAAAAATTCAAATGATTTATCGGCGCGAAAATCGACATTGATCGTGGTCGGTTTTAATCCACCGTTCTCAAACCGAAGTCCGCCGTTTACTCTCTGGCTTTCTGTGTACGGAAATCCCCCTCCATAATTGAATATCAATCCTGTCATCCAATTTCCTTGGTCTCCAACATTCAAAGAGACATTCAATGTTGACCGTTGATCCCAATCAAGCGGAACAACTTTTTTATTGGTTTCTACCGGCGGGTCTGTTTGATTATTGTAATACACCGACAGGGGATCGGACGCGTTCCCTTCTGCGATTTGGTACGTATAATCTGCGCGAAGACTGTAGTACTCTTCAAATCGTTTCTCAACGGAGAAAATGAAACCGCGCACATTGCCGTAATCACGATTGATGAATCGCGCATAGTTAAATCCCTCGTGAGTCCGTACGATCTCCATACCGAGAAGATTCCGTATGTCGCGATAGTAGACCGTAAAATCGATGCTGATATTCGTAAAGAGCACCTGTTGTAAACCAAGTTCATACATCACGGTCCGCTGTGCATCAATGTCGGGATTCCCCATCGTTGTTTGGAGCCTGTTGGTCGGCGAGATAAGGAATTCAGAATTTTGGTACAGATTGTTGAACGACGGTATCTGGAAAAAATGACCGTATGAAAAATGTATGATCCCTTGATCCGTGATCGGGAATGAAATACCGAACCGGGGACTCATTTGAATTTTTTCCTTTGCATTCACCATTTTCCCCGCACGACCTTTGGGATTCAATATTTTTCCTGACGCCGTGCTGACCGAATCGAACAAATGATTCCTCGTGGGATTTTGAAGATCGGCAAGGAGTTTTGCATTCGGATTAAAATAGTCGAACCGGATACCTGCGTTAATGATCATGATATCTATGTAATTTGGGGTACGTTATTTTAAAGAGAGGATTACCGAGAGAATCAACCTGACCTATCAGTTCGTTGGTAATGCTCGTTCCATGGTCAAAGACCCTGTGAAACCGCGTCTCAACACCGATCCCTACTTTGTGTTGCTTGGATACTTGCGAGGTGAACTGATATTGCCCGATGAGTGTATGACTGACATTTTCGTACCGGTTTGTTTGGTTGCCTCCTGAACGAAACGTGTAATTTGATAACGGCTGTCCCTGATACTCATCCACATAACGGAGGTCATACGGATTCTCGTACAAATATCCTTTCCCGCTGTACTTGCTCAGCGACACTTTTGCTGAATGGTACGTAACATCGCTGATAACGTGGTTCAGCTGGACATTCTGCATCCAGTTTTCACTGAAGTGGTTATTGGTTCCGTCGGGGGTCCACTTGAACGAATGATCATATCCCTTCCACTTCGCCCTGTCCCAAAAACCGCTGTAGCTGATCTTGAAAGCGTCGAACCCGTACGTGAATTTTCCGTTGAAAGAATATTTCTTGAACGGATTCATCGATACAAATGCTCCGTTGCCAGTATTATGATTGATCCAAACCGTCCTGTCATTGGGATCGGGAAAGGTCGGCACCCTATCCGTAACATTGTACACCCGTTTGCCGTACAGGTATCCTTCTTCATCCTGTAGACGGCCGGTGAAAAAGAAATTGAAGTTGTCAATAATATTGGTAGGACCGCTGAGACTGAATTGGTAATTCTTTGTTCGAAGAAAATTAAGTTTATCCAGATTGATGAACACATCCGTATGAGATGTAAAATAATCGCCGGCGTAGACACCGAATGTTCCGTGGTATTCGGATGCCCCGTCTTGCGTCACACTGTTGATGATTCCCGACATCGCCTGACCGTATTCGGCATTGAATGTTCCGCTGATCACTTCCATTTCGCGGATCGACGATATTTCGGGAATAAAACCGGCGCCCCCAGTCAATGGATTGTTGACCGGAATACCGTCGACCAGATACGCCACTTCACCCGAACGCCCGCCACGAAAGTGCCCGCCAACGACTCCCGCCTGAAGATTGATCACCTGATTGATATTTTCTACAGGCATTACCCTGAGTTCTTCGGATGAAACACTGACTGAGGTTGATGTCAAATCTTTTTGAACAAGCGGGCGTTCCGCTTCTATAACGACAGCGTCGCCCATCTCAACCACGGTCTCTTCCATTTTGAGATCGATCTTCGTAGTCAGGTCGATTTTAACGACAACATTCCTGATCGACGCCGTCTTGTATCCAACCGATGTCACCACAAGAGTATATGTGCCGGGGGAGACGTTGCCGATGAGGTAATCCCCTTCAAAGTCGGATGAAGCGCCGATCTTTGTCCCCTGAATGACGACCGAAGCGCCGATGATAACCTCCCCCGATCGCTGGTCGGTAATTTTACCGATAATTTTTCCCGACTGGCCGGCTGCAAGAATTGAAAACGAAACAGTTGAGACTGCGAGGATAATCGACAGCAGGTGTTGTAATCGTTGAAGTAAAAAAGAGTTCATAATGATATCATTTCTTTGTTGGTTTCACATCATGCTGTGATAGGAACATTGTCATGTTCTTGTCATCACACGGTGCGATCTGATCTCTCCATCGGAAAATTAATGTCGCGGCCGCCGGCAAGTACGGGCGACCGCAACATTCTGTAAGGAGGTGTGCAGCAGAATTATTTGACTAACATCATTTTCTTCACTGCGCTGGAAGCCCCTGCGTCAAGCCTATAAACGTACATCCCTGTTGCAAGTTTTGATGCATCCAGAGAGACGGTATATGAACCTGCGTCTTGGTGCTCGCCAACAACCGTCATTACTTCACGTCCCAGAACATCGTAGATCTTCATGCTCACAAAGCCGGATACCGGGACACTGTATTTGATTGTCGTTGTTGGATTGAACGGGTTCGGATAGTTCTGCGTCAACTCGAACGAGCGGGCGACAACATCATTCCGAACAACACCGGTAACCCATTTTTCGCCGATCCATGTGTATGTCCAATGCCACATATCCTGATATGAATTGTCATTGTTGAATGGCGAATAGCAGAGAATGCCGTCTCGGGCATTCCAAGGTTCGCCCGGGTTGAACGTCTTTCCGTCGTTATCGTTCAGGGAGAAGTCGATCGGGATCCTCTTTCCTTCCACTGGCACGAATTTTTGATCGCCCGAAACGCTATCGACCAACAGTTGGAACGGAATGCGCGCTTCGATCGTATAACCAGCGGTCAAAGTCTTATGCTTCCAGGTATAATTAACACCCGGACGAGCGAGAACTTTAAAGTTGCCCGGATTATCTAAATACAATCCGTATTTTGAGAAGCGGAAATGATAATCAGGTGTTGCACCTCGAGCGAGACCGAGATGCCGTTTCCCTCTCCAATCGTACAATCCAATGAACAGATCGGGACAGTCAACAGCGTAACTGGCTTGTGCATCAAGAAGACTGTCGACACTGACGATATCGTCCGTGATATCATATGCAACGTAGAGGTTAGTATTATCGACTGCGAGATACGCTTTGACCAGCAGGTCATTATCGTTGTCGATCGTACCGTTCGGGTTGACATGTCCTTCACCCGTTGCAGGATTTTTACTTATGATAATTGGTTTAAAGCCGGCGGCAGTCCACTCATTCAGATTTGCATCGTTCGTATAATTTGCCGGCGCAACTTTGGAAATTGTCGGAACACCCTTTGCCAAGTTAGTCACTCCCGAACTGATCGCTGCCTGTCCTTCGTTGCCGACTTTATCTTTGGCATTGACACCATAATAGTACGTGATGTTCTGATCCGTAACGGGCGCCCGCAGTACGTGGTTGGAGGCTTGCATTGCTTCCGGAATATCATATGGAGGCAGGTCTTCAACAGTTGCATCCTTGTAATTCGTAAAAGTTTGCTCACTGAAGTAGACATTATATTTTGCACCTACTTCGCCCGGTACGTCTGTCCATGTAACAACGTTCACCAACGATCCGGGAATACCTGCCACACCTGTCGGCGGAACCGGCGGCGTGACATCTGATTCTTTGTAACCTTGCGGCACTAATAGATCCACCATCATCATCCCTTTATCAAGGACTGAGGTACCGGTTGGACCAAAATCGGATCCATTGATGGAGAACTCAATTTTGTATCCTCCAATTTTTGTCGTGCTGAAGATACGATCGTCGTTCCCTTGTCCATCAGGATTCTGGAATCCTGCCGGATGTAAGTTCCACGTATTGGAATCGAGTTGTTGCAGAGGAATGCGAATCGTTACCCAATCATTATGTGCTTTGGTAATATCAAAATCAAACACGGTGAACCAATCTTCCCTCTTGCTCGCACTGCTCTTATCAAACAAAATGAAGCGGGCCGTAAGACGCGGTTTACCTGCAGCGGGGACTGTATCCAGCAATGTAGCCGGAATTATATTTTTTACAATCAACAACAAACTGGTGTTTGTCGAAAGATCGACCGTGGCAGGAAATTCACGCGTAAAGTTCACATATCCGCCCCATCCTTGTGTTGCATTCACCTGATAGTCTACAACAAGGCTTGAGGTCCCTTCTGCGTGATTGACTGTGCTGTCTCTCAAAAGAATATATCCTTTGTTTCCGGCATCCCAGCTCATGTTATCGGTAGAATAGTACCCTGACGTACCTGCGGCGCCGTCAAAATTTTCTACAACCGGATAATTGAAATCTCCGCTGGTGACAAGATTGTCGAACAATATTTCACCCGCCACGGAATCGGTGCCGTCCGGTGCTTTTGGAGAGATGATATCGAACGCATAACCAAGAATTTTATCGAATTCCAATTTACCGTCAACTTTCGTAAAGCCCCATGCTGTCGGAAGTGTGAATCCTTTGCTTGCATTCGGACCGTCCGGTGTTCCTTCACCAAGATCAACAAGAGGAATTTTTAACTCATTCCACCCCGGGTCCATATTGAATAACTTTGTTGAATCCTGGTACACCCACAATTCAGTTTGACCGGTTGAATAATACTTCTTTGCACCGTCTTCCCACAACTTCATTCGCAAGAATACCTTGTCCGGTGCTTGATGAGCTTTGGCAACATTATTATACCATAAACTGATATACTTGTTTGCTCCAAAACCATTGAGATATCCTGAAGAATCTTTACGGGGTTTCATATGAATGATCGTTACAAATCCCTCTCCCCACGATTCGGTCGTAGAGATACTGTACTTGTAACTCATTGATGCATTGCCTTCCTTTTTCGAGGAAGTCACATCGGTCAACTTGACACTGGCTTTTGTCGATAATGCCGTGAGTGCCGTACCTTCGGCTCTGAACTGTGAATCGGCTGCTGCTGTTTCAAACCGATTCAGTTTCAATTGACCGAAAGAGAACGATGCAATGATCATGAGCGACACTATAGTAAGTAGAAAACGGTGTTTCATGATAATTACTCCTTTTGTTAGTGGAACTTGTGAATTATGTGAATTAGTAGAGATGAACATCTTTCAATAACAAATCGCTACACTTATGAGACGGGGCGTGATACACCGATCCGTAATAAAAATTTTTGACCGATCCCTGATTCGCCGAATCGGACAACCGAATATCCCAACAACAAAGTTACGAGCATGATCTCGATCGCAAAGGAATACGAACTTGTGGAATTGAAGAATGATCGATCGGATCCGTTCCCTTTGATGATAAATTCAACCAATGCATAGATCTCGCCAAGCGCCAATCCGACCAAGAGACTTCCGGAAATCCCTTTTTTTGTAACAAGCGAGATCAGGAATACGGCGACGATCGGCATCGTGAAGAACGCAAGAAATTCAGTGTACCAATAGATCACTATGTTGCCGGACAGCTTTGCAAACGAAAGTAAAAGAATGGAAAAGAATGAGAACACCACCGTCGACAAACGACCTATCAATACCTGCTCTTCGCCGCTGTACCGATGCTTGATCACGGGATACACATGGATTGCGATAATGGACGATACAGATTGGAATGAAAGAGCGAACAACCCGATCATGCCGCTCAATAGACTTACTGCGATGATCGAATTTGCAATATCGGCGTTTTGAGAGAATGTTACTGCCGCTTGGGGTGTTTGTCTGTACGCGATCAATACCGCTGTGATGATCAATGCGGCAACAACTCCGGCAACCAATGCCGAGACCGATGATTCACCATCCGTTTTTGCGACGGATTGTTTGTGGATCATTCCCAACTCGATCCATATGATCCAGAGCATCATGCAGGCGATGCCGATACCGGTGATGAGGGCATTTGGTTCCGACGATCCGTTTGCGGCAAAGACCTCCGTCCCCGTACGGATGGCTGAATGGAAGGAGAATAATGTAAAGTTCTGAACCATGACCGTGTTCAACGCAACGAACAACGTGCTTCCGATGACAAACACGCTGATGATAAGATTTGCATATAAGACTGCGTTCAGCCCGCCGACCAATGTATAGATCCCTGCTGCAACGATCATGATCACCTGCAAACCGAAGTGCGTACCGGTGAACATCTGGGATAAAAGAAAATCGCTCACCTGCAGGTACACAAGCATCTGGATAACACCGGCGAAAATAAGTCCGTGAACACTGAGAAATATTTTTCCGAGCGTGCTGCTTGATTCAAAGAATAATTTTACGTTCGGAATGAGGATCGTGCCGAACAGTGCAGGGATGATAAGGGATACAATGATGATGATAATGGAGAGCGGAGATTCTGAGAACTGTGAGATACCGGGAAGTGCAATGATCAACGTGTTGAGGAAGAGAATAAGAATCAGCGACGCTGCGATCGTCAACGGATGTTTGGAACTATCCGCCCAAAAATATTTCCTGACGCTTCTTCCCATAGTCCTCGAAAACATCAAGGCAAACAGCACCACGCATGCGATGAATCCATACAGCACTGTATATGATTCCGGGGTCAAGATCATTCGTCGGAAAAAACGACACGAATTGTGCCAAAGAATTTTTCGACAAATCTGTCAAATTTTCACAGATTCAAACGTGGTGATTTCCCACTATTATCAAAATGATAGGTGTTACATTATCAAAAAGATAATTATTGGGAATTATTGGGAAAAGAGAGTAAAAATTTTTCTCCCGTATTTATTTTATTCCCAACTCCTTACACATGCGGTGGTAATTCGGAGG
Source organism: Ignavibacteriales bacterium (assembly GCA_016182545.1). GTDB lineage: Bacteria > Bacteroidota > Ignavibacteria > UBA10030 > UBA8401 > SpSt-333. The sequence continues at coordinate 7,088 of JACPGG010000159.1, read as the reverse complement.
AGCGAGTCCGAGTTTTTTAGCAGCATCGGCATCAGAGGTTGACGTAGACCGGATAAATTCGACGTATTTTTGACGGATCAATCGTTCCAATTGCCTCAGGGACAGCAATTCCTGCATTGAAGAGAAATTAAACGCCGGCGTGGTTGTCGTGAGCGTCGATCCGTTTGATGCCACTCCGAGCGCAAATTGAACCGTCTCTTTTGTGATAACAGAATCGTTCAGGAACAAGAGCCGCTGGATCACATTTTTCAATTCACGCACATTCCCTTTCCATGGCGCGTATTGAAGCATCGACATTCCTTCGGACGTTATTTCAGGTATATTCTTTCCCATATCGACGCTGAATTCTTTCATAAAGTGATCGACAAGCAGCGGAATATCGTCCGCCCTCTCCCGCAACGGCGGAACGGAGATCGGCACAACATTCAGCCTGTAATAGAGGTCCTCACGGAATCGTTTCTCTTCTACTTCTTTGTCAAGATTCTTATTCGTAGCGGCAACGATCCGGACATTGACGTTCACCGGTTCCGTTCGTCCGATCTTTTCTATCTCTCCCTCTTGTATCACCCGCAGTAATTTTACCTGAGCGGAAAGCGGAAGTTCACCCACTTCATCCAGGAACAGTGTGCCGTGATGGGCAACTTCAAACAGTCCCTGCTTTGACGACGACGCGCCGGTGAACGCCCCTTTCTCGTAGCCGAAGAGTTCGCTCTCCACCAGTTCGAACGGGATACTGCCGCAGTTGATAGGCACAAAATTTTCCATGCGGCGCTTGCTGCGCAGGTGGATATTGTTTGCCACGAGTTCCTTCCCCGTTCCCGAAGAACCGGTGATGAGAACATTGACGTCCGACTCGGCGCATCGCTGGATCTGATCGCGGAGATGTTCCATGGCGGGCGACACGCCGATGATCATTTTTTTTGAAAGCGATTCTTCAATGTTGCGGATCAGTTTCTTTTTTGTTTTGCTCTGCTCACGCTCCAGCATGCATCTGTTATACGCGTTGAAGATCGACAGTATAAAATCGGTCGGCTGATAGATATATTCCTCGATATCGCCGGGATATTTTGTGCAGTACCAAAATGCGCCCGCAGACATCAAACTGTTTGCGAAATTGAAATCGATCACATTGACGGTCATCTTTGTGATGACGATGATCTGCAGCGACGGGTCGATCTTCTTGATCTCGTGGATGAGATTTTCTCCCATCAATCCCCCGGCGATCTGAAAATCCATAATGACGATATCGAACGTGCTCTCCCTCGCACCAAGCATCTCCAGAGCAACGCGCCCGTTTGAGACGACCTTTGCGATATTGATCTTTTGAGAGAACGGCTTGATCGTGTTACGTACTCTGCGTACATCGTACTCTTCATCTTCGATCAACAGCACCTGTATTTGTTTTTCTGCCGACATGTTATGTATTTGGAATGATGAATGTAAATTTGCATCCCCGGTCGGGAAGATTCTCTGCATCCAGCACCCAGCCGCAGCGCTGTGTAGCTATCTCGTACGCAATGTAGCAGCCGTACCCGCTGTGCTGCGAGCCCCCGATCCTTTTTGTCGATGTGTGTTCCAGGAATATTTTCTTAAGCCCTTTGGAATCCCGCTCCAGCAGCCATGGTTCAACGCCGTTGCCGTTATCCATAATGATAACGCGTGTCTGCTGGGTGTGGATGTCGAATTCCGTTTTGATGGTGATCGTTACGATATTATTCTCTGCATGATCGATGGAATTCTGAACGATCGGTTCGAACACTTCCCACACGACAAATTCGTTGATGTGGGATATCGGTATCGAATCGTCGAGTTCAAGTTTGTATGTGATCGCATCGGAGGCAAGCGATAATCTTTTGAACACATGGTCGACAAGGAACCGAAGCACGTCGTTCAGATTCGTGTTGAAGATCTGGCTGCGGATCGTCTGCACGGGCGGATTGTACCATTTCATGTCATAGATCACTCGGGCGATGAAGTTTGCGTATTTGTTGATCCGGATTTTGATCACATCGATCGTCTCGGTCGTCATTGAGCGGATATCCTCCTTGATGAAACCCATGATCTTTTCCGCTTTGTGATGGGTATGATAGATGCGTTTGGTGAAGAGCATCTCATTTTCAATGTTGATCTGTTCCGCAAGGTGCTTCTTTTGCTCTTCAAACAGCAGTTCCTGAGCCTTGTTCCGTTCCTTTAAGGTATAGGAAGAAATATAGAACATCGCCAGCAATCCGAAGAGGATCAACGCCGAATATGTGATGGACGTTTCATCGTATCCCGAGATCATTTCGTTGGTGATAATGCTGAAATCCGGTTTGTTGCGCATGTAAACGGCGCCTGCCAATTCGCCGCGCGGCACAAACGGGACAAAAATGTGGAACGTCTGTTCTTCCGCAACGATCGTATGGATCTGTTCTTTTGCTGCGAATTCTTTTTCCATCGAGGCGTACATCCGGATCGCTTCGTCATGCTCTCGTGAAGGAGAGGGAAGACGTTTGCTTTCGCCAAAGACGTATGAATACAAAATATGTCCGTCGTCGATGGCATGCAGTACAGAATCGATCTTCACAAGCAGGCAGATCTCGTGGACATTCTGTTGTAGGTACTGCTGGCTGAGAATGATATTGAGGTCCTGGATGATCTTATTCACTTCATGCTGTTTCAACTGATCGTTCTTCGACCGTGACTCGAGCAATAACTCGAGCGACGTGGTGGTCAGGTTGGCAAGGCGTTCGGCAGAATCCTGTTGGTACCACTCCTGAGTGCTGACGAGAATTTTTTGCAGAGAGATCTTGTGTACAAATGAGATGATGATCTGGAAGATGATCAGGATGACAAATAACACCGTCAGGTGCCTGATCTCGAATCGGTACTGTCCGATGCTTTCCCGCAGCCGTGATATTGTTTGTTTCATTATTCTATTTGATCAGAAGCGCTTTTGATTCTATCATGACCGTGGCTTGTTCCAATGCTTCATCCACACTGATCTCTTTTTTGATTGCGCGGTGAACAAAATGTGCGATGATGTCGGAGATCCTCGTATAATCTTCGAGGAATGGACGGTGAAAACCGTTGTCAACCAGCGTGCGGTAATATGTCAGATCCGGATGATGAGAACGGTAGGATGCGTCCTGATACACCGATTGATTGACGGGAATATATCCCCCCATTTCGAACATCGTTTTTTGTGCTTCTTCCGTCTGTAAGTATCTCACAAATTCAATGGCAGCATCTTTCTTTGTGGAAAATTTTGAGACCATCAGATTCCATCCGCCATAGACCGAAGTTGCCTTTTGTCCCTCAAAATGTGGGAGCGCGGCTCGTCCGATGTACCGGAATTTCGACGTATCGCCGTACACTTTGCGGAAGTTCTCCAAAAAATTGGGCCACCCCCTCACAAATACTCCGTCGTGTTCGAGCATGTGTTCGTAACTCTTGTTCTCATCGAACTCAACGACCTGCTTCGGACTTAGCTGCTGCAGGTGCACAAGGTCCACTAAAAATTGCAGCGCTTTTTTGGCAACGGGAGAACGGAGATCGATCGTATTATGTTCAAAAGCATTCGAGTCGAGACTTTTGATGATCTCGAAGTAATTGCAGATCAACCCCTCGTAATCATTCGCTTGAAAGGTATAGTACGGACGGCGAGAATATCCCAGCATGGTACCGGTGGATAATAATTCTCTCCACGTGATCGACTGCCGGAGTTTTTTTTGGAATTCATCCGCTTGCGGCACTCTTCCGACTATGTCCGTCCGATAGTACATCATACCGATGTCGATATAAATCGGCATCGCGACCAATCTCCCGCCCCGGATACACGACTGCATTGCCGGTGAAATGATCCGCTGCTGTTCTTCTTCCGTAAAGTACGGAGTGAGATCGACACACCATTTGGCAAAACGGGGAGTCCAGATATAATCGACCGAAAAAACATCGAGCCGGTCGCTTTTGCTCCGGAGTGACCGGGCGAGAAGTTCCTTCCGCTCATTCGTACTGAATTTATTGAACGGAAGATCGACCGCAACCACTTCGATGCGCCCCGCATATTTTTTGTTGAACTGCTCAATGACGACGCGATGAGCCGGTGATATGTGGTCTGCAAAATACACCTTTTGGGCTCTGTCTGTGAGGTAGCTGATGCTCGACCCTCCAAAATCGCCTGAATACAACGCGAACATCGCCAGGGCGGCGACAAGTGAGAGAAGAAGGAATAATATTTTGACAGAGGTGTTCATCGTGTTCACAAAATATGCGAAGCATTCTCTAAATGCAAGAAAACCTATCGGTGTTTTATTCTTCCGTTCGATCCTTCCACCGAAATACTGTTGTATTCAATCGCGGAAATACGATGCGGCACATGTTCGGTTTTCGTCTTAGACTAATCCTTGTAGATAGAGCAGTTTTTTCGTAAATTTGGGTTTACAAAAACAATGAAGCATATTCAACGAGATTGTTTGACCTTTTGTCAAAATGTCTGGCAATTCATCACAAAACACGGATTGTTCAGTGACGGACAGAAGGTCATCGTGGCTGTCAGCGGCGGCATTGACTCTATAGTACTGTTGGATCTCTTCCTGTGGCTCCGTTCAATCAAAAAAATTGATGTTGTGGCTGCACATATCAACCACGGGCTGCGGGGAAAGGAATCGGACGGCGACGAAAAATTTGTCCGCCGTTTGTGCGAGAAGAACGGGATCCCGTTGTACTCTGATCGGTTCGCTACAAAAAAAATTGCACGGAAAGCAAAACGATCGGTACAAGAGACCGCCCGCGATCTTCGTTACACGTTCTTTGACACTCTAAAAAAATCACTCAACGCCGATCGTATCGCAACGGCGCACAACGCGAACGATAATGCCGAGACAATGCTCATGAACTTTTTCCGGGGAACCGGTATCGAAGGGCTTGCCGGCATTCCTGTTCAACGCGGTGACATTGTCCGGCCATTTCTCTGCGTCACCAGACACGAAATAGAACGGTACGCCGGCAAACGAAAATTGCGGTACCGTGAAGATTCAAGCAATCGTCACGACGATTACACGAGAAATTATGTTCGGCACAAGATCATCCCAAAGATCGAGCGGCGGATCAATCCATCATTGGTTGAAACCCTTTCGAATATGTCGGAGATCATCCGACTGAACTCGGAATTCACGGGGGAGTTGTTGAAACGATCTGTCGATACAGATAAGAGACAGATCGAGATACAAAAATTGGAACAGATGCATCCGTACCTGCAGCAAATGTTCATTCATCACTTGTTGGTGGAAAAAAAGATTGAACCCCGATACGACATCATTCATTCCGTTTTGGGATTGAAAAACAATCAAAAGGGTGCGACGATCGATCTTGATGGATCGTATGTCGCGGAACGCATCAATGATGCAATTCTGCTCAGGGAACGGGAAACGGAGCCGGCATTTGAATACACTCTGCACGAAGAAGGATCGGTCAATGCTGAAGAATTTATTTTGACGATCAAAAAGTCAGCACTTCCTGACAATAAAATCCATGCAGATACGTCTCTTGAGTATATTGATGCCTCAATGTTGAAATTCCCTGTAACCGTCCGGCGATGGAAAAAGGGGGATGTATTCAACCCGATCGGCATGAAGGGAAAGAAGAAAGTAAGTGATTTTTTTGGAGAGCGAAAATTCTCTTCCGAGCAAAAGAAAAGAATTCCCATCGTCGAATCGGGGAACAGAATCGTGTGGGTGGCTGGCGAACGATTGGACGATCGGTTCAAATTAACAGACAAGACAAAAGAAGCGTACCAATTAACGATCACATTCAATGGCAAAAAAAACGATCAAAGTTAATAACGAAGATTTCGCACCGTACATCGACGAAAAAAAAATCCGTGCCCGCATCAAGCAACTCGGAAAAAAGATCAGCAGGGATTATAAGGGACGAGATCCGATCTTCATCGGGATACTGAACGGTTCCTTTGTCTTTTTTTCCGATCTGATCAGGGAGATCACGATCGACTGCGAAGTTGATTTCCTGAAACTCTCCAGTTACGGCGACGCAAAGGTGTCATCGGGCAACGTGCATGTGCTCAAAGATCTGAACTGTCAGGTGTTGAACCGCAATATCGTCGTTGTTGAAGATATCATTGATTCCGGTCTTTCCATCGACTTTATAAAACGGTTGCTGCTTGCGCAGAACCCGAAATCGTTTGCAGTTGTTTCATTGTTGTATAAATCAAAAGCGGTCAAGATCAAATTCCCGATCGAATATATCGGCTTCAAAATACCGAACGATTTCGTTGTCGGGTACGGGCTTGACTACGCACAAAAGGGCCGGAATATTCCGGCGGTCTATAAAATTGTAGAAAAATAATTTCTCCGGAGAAAAGCAGCATGGCTGAAGAAAAGAAAAGCGAGCAACAGGAAAAACAGAATGAAAAACGGTCATTCATCCCCAAGATGAAAAGACCGAAACTCCCGCAGCGTAACGACGAAGAATTCAACTGGGGCAAAGCATTCCGTGTTGTACTGAGTTGGTCCGCCATCATCATGGCGGTCTTTTTGGTGATGACCATTTTCAAAGGTGCCGAGACGACCGAATATGAGATTTCGTTCACACAGTATCAGGAATTTCTTAAGAATAAGCTGATCGCCAAAGCAACGGTGAAGAAATCGAATTTCAACGACTTCGATTTTCACGGCACGCTGCGCGAAGCGCAGGAAGTGACACTGCCGAGCAACAAGCGTGTTCGCGTTGAGAAATTTACGCTGACGCTCCCGTACACAAATATTGACGACAGTGTCATCGCACAATGGAATCAGAACAATGTCCAGTTCAACATTTCAAAAGAAGACAGTATGTGGACCAACATGCTGATCAGCGCGCTGCCGTGGATCATTCTCTTTGCGATCTGGATCGTCATCTTCCGCAGAATGCAGGGTGGCGGCACGAAAGGAATTTTCTCCTTCGGCAAGAGCCGTGCAAAAATGCTGAACGAAGGACAGATCCGCGTTACCTTTGCCGATGTGGCGGGTGCGGATGAAGCAAAAGTCGAGTTGCAGGAAGTGATCGAGTTCCTGCGCACACCGGAGAAATTCCGCCGGCTCGGCGGTAAGGTT
>JACPGG010000155.1:5705-7059 GCA_016182545.1 Ignavibacteriales bacterium | reverse complement strand
CATAATATGCGAGATGTATCGAACTAGCAATATCCCCATTTAGCAGACCTTCAATACTTCTTGAAAAATTTATCCAACCATCGCAACAAAAAAGAATTGAAGACGATGCAATATATTCTCTTAAATGTTTTTGATTAATACGAGACCTAGAATCCGTTTTTAAAATATTTAAAGTGTCTTTTCGATACCTGTTTTTTTCGTCGATCCATCTATCGTTTAACAAGTGATTATGCTTAATTTGATTCATTGTATCAACAATGGATGATCTTTCTGCGTTTGATATATCGGTTGCTAAAGGCATAAAAAAATTAGTCTTTAATTTTTCGAAGCTCTGCCGCAGTTTTCTTAACGAGTGTATTTTTAGAATCTTTTATTAACAATTTTAGTAATTCTGATCGTAATTCCTTGTAACCACTCCCCCCCCGATATACAAGTTGATTCTTTTTCTCTTTTTCGTTTAATCCTGGAAAAGACGATGTTCTCCAATCAAATTTTGAAACTGATGAGGCAATATCATTTAGGTATTCATATAAATCGTGTTTGTGAAAGATTTTAATAACTTCGGTAAGTTCTTTTTCATTAACCGATTCTTCTTCTAATGAAAGTTCTGCCTGCAGTTCAAATGATAATTGTTTTGAAGCATGAAAACACATATCATTCACAACCATCATAAATCCTCTCACGCCTTGGTCGGAGTTAATGATACTATGTTTACCATAAAACGCCTCGTCTTCCGCGCTATCGAATAAAGTACTCTGTGTATTTCGTATAGACATCGCCCAGTTTGCTTTTGAATTTTTTATTGTTTGTTTTAATAAATCCCATGCGAGAATAACAAAAGCGGTTTGTTGTGTTCGACTCCAATTTAAGACTTTGTTATTTCTCAACTCATGGGAAAACAATCCTCCAGTGCCCTTTTTCTTTGTTACCCTTAAAAAACTAGCAGCAAGAGATCTAACAAAAGCAGCTTGGCTGACGGAAACATTGTTTGAGTCTCCAAGCATATTAATTTTTTTATACCAAGGGCTCTTGTTATAGCTCCATAATATTTCAGTAATTTCTTGTGCCCTAGAGTCTCTATAAATACTTGATCCCAGCGGGGCTTTCTCAAGCCATTCTTGTACTCTTAAAAGAGGGTATAAGTCAAAAGCCAAACTTTGGTTAATCTTTTTTGGCTTAATATTTATTGTATAAAATAAGTACGCCTGCCAAACCACATCCAATCCGTGAAATGCAACGACGGGGAGTTCGTAGTCATCAAGAATGGTAGAGTTTGTAACTGAATCTAAAGCCCAAAGTCTATGCTGTCCATCAATTATTTCAATTGGCGGGATTTTAGGATCCCATTTCGGTT
>JACPGG010000155.1:0-5700 GCA_016182545.1 Ignavibacteriales bacterium | reverse complement strand
ATTACTTTGCAAATTTTATTTTCTGTTTCTCCAACCTCTATTAAATCGTCATTTGAGATAACGTTATTACCCCTTTTCGTCCCAGTTGTCAAAATATTTGCTATGATCGCTGTTGGCAACCATCCGGGCATTTTATGGTCATTGTAATCAACGGAACTTTGCTGCTCCGGTTTAAGATCAGACCAAGGAAATCCACCGATGATATATGAAAAAATTTTTTCCGATCTTTTTGGATCATGCGCTCGTTGAATTGCAGTATCATCAATTCTTCTTTTTTTAGCTTTTCGAGCATACACCTTTGAAAGTTTTCTTAACCACGATGCTTTAATTGAGAAGGTGTAAAAATGAGGTTGTGGTTTAGTTCTTAATTTATTTTTATCAAAAAAAACGTCATCCCAGTTATCAAGCCATTGGTTTGTGATCAACGCGGGAATTTCAATTCTTTTTATTTTACTCATTTCGTCTCCAGGTTTTGAGTAAATAAGTTAGTTGAATGTAGGAGATGATAGTTTAGATATCAAGTATTTCTATAATCATTCTTTCCACCCCGCCCAATCTTTTCGTATATTACAACGCAATTCAACGGTCCCGCTTTTTGCGGGATGCTGTTTTTATAGAGGGATGGCGCGTTTTTGTCATGAGGATAGATGCTGACATGCGTCAGCATGACGTATCTCTTTTTTTTTGTCCGACGCACAGGCAGATTCCCGCTAACAATCCGCGGGAAGGACACGGTGCATTTTTGACCTCTGACTTCTGAACTCTGACATCTGATTACTGAATATTAAATTATGCTTGCTGTTAACAATCTATCCATCAACTTCGGCGAACGGTACCTGTTCGACGACCTGTCGTTCACCATCAATCCGCACGACCGCATCGGGCTTGTGGGGAGCAACGGTGCTGGGAAATCCACATTATTAAAGATCATCGCCGGCATCAACCAGCCGATGGAAGGGAGCGTCAATAAGGCGCGCTTCGTCACGGTCGGTTATCTGCCGCAGGATGCGGTGGTGGAGTCGGACCTCTCACTCTATAAAGAGGTCGAATCGGCGTTCGAAGATATCCTGCAGATCGAAGAAGAATTGAACGAAGCGTACCAGCGCCTCGGTGAAGTGGACCACACGACCGATGAGTACACCGAATTACTGGAGATCATCGGCGAACTGCAGCATAAACAGGAAGATGCCGATGCATTCCGGCTGAAATCGAAAATTGAAACAGTCCTGATGGGTTTGGGATTTTCCGTTCCGGATCTGGAACGAAGTGTGAGGGAATTTAGCGGCGGCTGGCAGATGCGTATCGCTCTTGCAAAATTACTGCTGCTCGAGCCTTCAGTATTGCTGCTCGACGAACCGACAAACCATCTCGATATCGAATCGCTGCAATGGCTTGAAGAGTATTTGAAGAATTACAACGGCGCGATCACGCTCGTGTCGCACGACCGTGCGTTCCTCGACACGCTCACCAAAAAGACATTTGCGCTGAGTCTCGGAAAGATGGAGATCTATTCGGGGAATTATTCGTTCTACGAAAAGGAGAAAGTGATCCGCAAAGAACTTGTCGTCAATGCGATGAAGAACCAGCAGCAGCAATTGAAGCAGACGAAGGAGTTCATCGAACGGTTCCGCTACAAAGCGACGAAGGCACGGCAGGTGCAGAGCCGGATCAAGCAAATGGAGAAGATCGATATCATCGAAGTGGAAGATGAGGAAGAGGAGATACGGTTCCATTTTCCCGTTGCACAGCAAAGCGGCAGAGTGGTGATGGAGTTGAAGGATGTCCGCAAAGCATATGACAGCAATGTTGTCTATGACGGATTGAATTACACGTTCGAACGGGGCGACCGCATCGCGATTGTCGGTGTGAACGGTGCGGGAAAGTCGACCTTGTCGAAAGTAGTTGCCGGAGTCGAGCCGTTCCAGTCCGGAGAAAGAAAAGAAGGATACAACGTGATCGTCTCGTACTTCGCGCAGCATCAGGCGGAAGAACTCGACATGAACAAGGAAGTATTGCAGACAGTGGATGACGTGGCGGTCGGTGAGATCCGGACGAGATTGCGTTCGATACTCGGATCGTTCCTTTTCCGCGGCGACGATGTCTTCAAGAAAGTGAAAGTCCTTTCGGGTGGCGAAAGTGTCGCACGACCGCGCGTTCCTCGATTCCATCGTGAACAAAGTGCTGGAAATCTCCCCCGGCGGAAGGGTGAAGACGTACATCGGAAATGTGAGCGAATATATAGAAGCGAAAAAGAGAGAGAAAACAGCGGGGAGTGGTCGGTCGCCAGCGGTCAGTAACCAGAAGAAAATTACGAATGACGAATTACGTGATGTGGTGAATGAAAAGAGTAAAAAGAGCGAAGAAAAGAAAGAAAAGTCGAAGAAGAATCTGTTTCAGTTGAAGAAACGGTTAGAACAGTTAGAGAAAGAGATCGAGTCCGCCGAAAATCAAAAATCAAAAATTGAAAATGCCATGAATGGCGAGGAGTTCATCAAGTATCCCGTGAAAGCGAAGACGATCAGCGCGGAGTACGATGCGGTCAGTAAGAAACTGAACGAGTTGATGGAGGAGTGGGGAAGAGTGTCCGAAGAAATTGAATCCTGAAAAACTGAAACACAGAGGCACAAAAGAACACATAGTCTCTGCGCGCTCTGTGCCCATGTGTGTTTTTTTGTTATCCCAATCCCAATGACCTTCTCACGAAGTCGATATTCATCATCGCATCGACGGAATATTTTCCCGGACCATTGATGAGAAGAAGTACCGCCGTGCCGATCAGGAATGCAGCGTACTCGAATCCCTCTTTCCCCGCTTCATATTGACCGAAGTAGTTCATGAAGAATCCGTTGTGACCGTCCAGCAAATAAATTGCTGCGGACATTTGTAGGATAACGAGTATGGAACCAAGTCCCGTCAGCGTGCCGGTGATCAGCAACGCGCCGGCGGTGAATTCTGCAACGACGCCTGCTGCGGCAATAATCGCAGGAACTCCGAGCGTAGTGTTCAAATAGTTGTATGTTCCCGTAATTCCGTATCCGCCGAACCACCCGAATAATTTCTGCGATCCGTGCGCCAGAAAGACAATGCCGATCATAATGCGCAATATCAGCAGTGAATACGATTGAAGAGTTGTTTCTGCCATAAAAACCTCCTGTAATTTGGAATGAATAAATGTTGGTACTTGTTGTCTCAATACATTAGTCAACAGCAGATGGCAAATGGATACGGCTCCGGATACGGCGTATCCGGTAAATCATTTGCCCGTATCCTTTTCCTTTGGTACATTGTCTAACAAAGAAAAGCCGTTTTGTCACTTTTCTGAAGAAATTCGTATGAAAACACACGTACAGATGGATGACCATCAAATTCTCACACTCTATCATGCCGGCAGGCGGAATGATGCATTGAAGAAATTTTCGGAGATCTATCAGTCCCGCCTCTATTCATTGACGTACAGAATGCTGGGGAATCACGACGATGCGCGTGATGCGATGCAGGAAATTCTGATCAATGTCGATAAATCGCTTCCCACATTTAAAGGACATTCGTCGCTCTATACATGGGTGTATCGGTTAGGTTCGAACATCTGTTTGAACTACCGTAAGCGGAGAGCGCGTCCGGAAAACAAAATTGATTTTGAGATCGACCTGCTCGATTCTATTCTCCCCCCGAAAGAAAATCAGCAGAAAGATCCCGATGAAATGTGCGCCTCCGATTTCCGGAAGTACCTTGTTGAAAAATCCATTCTCGAACTTCCCGAATCGCAGCGTATTGTGCTGGTGATGTCCGACGTGGAAGGATTAACGGGACCGGAGATCGCCAAAGCGCTGCGCATCGAACTGACCGCCGTGAAAGCACGCCTGCATCGCGCACGTGCATCGTTGAAAAAGATCATTGAAAAACATGCACGCGCAAAAGGGATCGAATTGATCGGACCGGATGCCCCCGGCTGCACGCGCGAGTACCTTTCGGAAAGTCTGAACTGACCTCATGCACAAATCGAACACCGGTCTCTGGTGGATGCTCTTCAGTGCATTTTGTTTTGCGTTAATGGGAGCGTTCACCCACTCGCTCAAAGATACGTTCGACTGGCGGGTGACCGGATTCGCGCGGGCATTCATCAATTTTGTTTTGATCATCATTCTCGCACGCGCAACGAACAAGCCGATCATCTTTTGGAACGTTCCGTCGTCATTATGGTGGAGGAGCATTGCAGGAACGATCTCGATCCTCTGCACATTCTACGTCTTTGCCCATCTTCCCATCGCGGAAGCGACATCGCTCAGCAATCTTGTCCCTATCTGGATGGCGCTGCTGATCGCAGTTGTAGAGAACAAACTCGTGCCGCGTTCCGTACTGATTTCGATCGTCCTGAGCATCATTGGCGTTGTGCTGATCCAGCAGCCGCACTTCGACCAGGGAAGTTTTGCAGTGTATGTCGGCATTACGCAGGCGCTTTTTGCGGCGATCGCAGTCTATAATCTTCACCGCACAAAAAATCTTCACCCGACGACAGTCGTGGCGCATTTCACCGGTGTGGCGAGTCTCGTGACATTTCTTGTAATGCTCCCATCATTATCGATAATGCTGGATGGTGCAAAGTACAGCTGGCCCGTCATCATCAGTCTGCTGGGAGTTGGAATTACAGGAACTGCGGCACAGCTGGCAATGACGCGCGCATACATTCTTGGCAATCCTTCGATCAATTCGACGGTCGGCCTGGCGCAGGTAGCGTTTGCAACGGTGCTTGATATTCTTATCTGGAATCGGTTGTTTGGATTTGAAACAATTCTCGGTATTTTGCTCATCACGATTCCCACAACATTCTTTGTGGCGAGAGTGCAGATACGAAACAGAGCACAAGGCGTTTGAAACAATTACGAATTACGGATGATTAATTATTAATTTGTAATTCGTAATTACTACTTCGTAATTGTTATGACTAATACATTCTATAATAGTTTCGACACCCACTGTCTCGACGAACAGCGGAAGGACGATTACCGCACGCCGTTCGAGCAGGATCGCGACAGGATCATCCACACCTCGGCGTTCCGCAGGTTGCAGGCAAAGACGCAGGTCTTCCTCTCCGGCGAGTATGATTTCTACCGCACGCGGCTGACCCATTCACTGGAGGTGGCGCAGATCGGCAGAGCTATCTGCAGTTATCTCCGTCGCAACACTCCGTTGTTCAATGATTCGTATTTCGTCGACTCGCATCTTGTCGAAGCGATCTGTCTTTCGCACGATCTCGGGCATCCGCCGTTCGGTCACGCAGGCGAACGGACGCTCAATCAATTGATGCGCAACTTCGGCGGATTCGAAGGAAATGCGCAGACGCTCCGGATGTTGTCCGAGACTGTCTATTCCGAGCGAGGCGAACGAAAAGGGATGAATCCTACTCGCGCATTTTTGGACGGAGTGCTGAAATACAAAACGCTCTTTTCTGAATTGAACAATCCGACGAACCATTACATTTACGATGAACAGAGAAGATTCCTGGATTTCACGTTCGACGGTATCGACATCATAAAAGAATTCCCTGCCGGAAAGCAGCGGGACAATTTCCGCAGCATCGAATGCCAGATCATGGACTGGTCGGACGATGTGGCGTATTCGTTGAACGATGTGGTGGATGGCATCCATTCCGGATTCATCACAAAAGAAAAGATCGAGCGCTGGGCGGAAACACAATCGTTG
>JACPGG010000154.1 GCA_016182545.1 Ignavibacteriales bacterium | reverse complement strand
CGGCAAAAGGAATGACCTGCGTAAAGAATCCGAAATCACCTGTTTCTTTCACATAGTCACAGATCGAACCGATGATCCACAATGCATCATCGGAGCAGACATCTTCCATCCCATGAATAATATCGGATGCGCTCGGCGTGGGAACAACTGTCGGAAGTTTAACTCCGGGTAATTTATTTTCCTGCGGCTTGAATACTTCAGGATCGAACAAGTGCAAGCCGTACCCTTTGCTCACCTGACCATTCAATAATTCTATAAGACGTTCCTTGCATTTTTCCGGATTCGTGTGGACAACTGCCATCACGTCCTGCGATGTATCGCGGTATCCCAATCCGGTCCTTCCGCCTACTTCGATGAACGACGCAAACCGGGACCAGACAACACATGTTTCCGCCTGAAACAACGTCCATGTGTTGATCATTGTGTTCATACCTTCGTTCGGCGTCGTACATTTAAATACAGACTGTTTCCGCCTCCAATAGACGGCAAGTTCATTGAACGCATCGTCAACTTTTTTAAGGTCGGACCGCTCCGAGAGAGATTTTTTTGTGCAGCGATCCGCAGTGGTTCCCACCCAATTCTGAGCTGTTGCTGCAATTCCCTTGTTCGACGGCGATCGGGTTTGATTCCGTTCTGTAGTTCCCCAAAAACTTATCACGAACACAATCATATCCGTCGGGATTAACGTTCGATGTGAAATAATGGTATGTCCATGGCTCATAAAAGAAATCGTACTCGATGACGCCATCGGCATAGTTCGAACCGCTCGCATACAACGACATCTGCAGATTTTGATTGTCGATCTCAATATGATGGAACGAAAATTCGACGTATGTGAAGACGCTGAGATTCCGTTTCTTGCCGTTGTTGTTCTTGATCTTCACATCCCACAACTCCACGTCGTCATTGACTGGGATAAAGAGCAATTGCTCAGCGTGTATTCCTTGATAGTCACTGATGAATTTTGAATAGGACAATCCATGTCGGCACTGATATTTCGCTTTCGACAGATCTTTTCCCACAGGCTGCCATGAGACCGACCAGTATTCACCCGTATCATCATCCCTTATATAGACATAATGCCCGGGACGATCCAACGGCACGCCGTTCTGACGGAATCGCGTGATCCTGTGATGTTCAGCAGTTTTATAGAATGAATAACCGCCGGCGTTGTGAGAAATGACCGTGCATAAATCCTTCACGCCGATGTAGTTGGTCCACGACGCAGGAACATCGGGACGCTCTATAACGTACTCATGATTTTCATTATCAAAATATCCGTATTGCATTTCGTTCCTTTATTTTCTAGTTCCGCTGCCGGAATTCAATTTTGAATGGACAACATTGAGCAGCGGTGTCGTTCCATCATTCAAATAATCGCCGGTGATCTCCCATATGATCACGCCCCGCACGTTATTATCAATGATATATTGTGCTTTGTGTGTAACCGATTCTTCATCGTCGTACGAGATCAATGTTTTTGTTTCGGGAATGATGAGGTACGGCACTCTCGCGCTTGCATCCCAATACCGGTTGAACTTGTCGACATGCTTGATGATGTCGTAATAAAAAGCCCCTGCCGACAAAAACAATGTCGTGTCGGCTCCTTTATGCTGTGCGTTCAGCGCTGTGCATTGTGTGTATGTGTGACCATAGAATGGTATTCCCAGATTTATTTTTTCAGACGAGATTCCCAAGGTTTTGGAATAGAATCTAAAACTCGCGTCGATGTTTCGAAGCGAATCGATTTTGTTCGGTGCGTACAACGGAGCATTGTGCCCGCTCATCGGACTCCACGAGCCGTTGAAGTCGTACGACATGATATTCAGCAAGTCAAGAAGTTCCGCCACTTGTTTGATCTCATAATTGACAAGACCGTCGGCTGAAGCAGGAAGCGCCGCTGTGAGGAGTAATTTCTTGCCGATCTTTTTGCCGTACGCTTCGAGACTATCTTTCGTTACTTTTAACAGTAATGTAAAATTCTGTTTATCGTCTGGTGTTCCGTTATGATCGGCATACCCGGGATATTCCCAATCGATGTCGATGCCGTCAAATCCGTACTCTTTTATAACATTCAAACATGAGTGAGCAAAGTTTGCTCGCGTAGTGCTGGTCGCCGCAACGGCAGGAAAATTTCTCGAATCTTCCCATCCGCCGAGCGAAAGCATCACTTTCACATTGTTCTTGTGCGCAAGTTCGATCATAGAAGGTTTTCCATCGACGCTTTTCAATATCAGATTGTCGCCGACCGTGTCTCTTCCTACTAATTTTCCGTCGGGTGTTGGATACCAAAAAGCGTAATTAATGATTGTCAGTTTGTTGTACGGGACCTTCTCATGCGTCATCAAACTATTCTTATGACGCCATTTCCACGAAGGATAGTAGCCGATAATCTCTTTTTGCTGAGATTTCCCTTCCTCGACAAAACAGGAGATAATTGTCAGAAAACAGATGAGTAATGATTGAGTTTTCATTTTCACTTCATTTTGCTATTTTAAAAACGGAACGACCAATGCGTAAAGCATAGGAATACACCAATCCACGGTCTTCCGAAATCGGCGGGGTGCTGCAACACCCCGCTGTTTTATTTTTTATCTACATTCAACTCCAAATATCTATTTCGTTAGAACCATTTTCTTTGCTTGATTAAATGTCTTTCCTTCTTCTGAATGAACAACCAATCGCATTACATAAACACCGCTTGAATATGACGAACCATCAAATGGCAGCGCATATCGGCCAATCTGTTTACGTTCATTTACCAGAGTTTTTATTTCACGACCAAGAGCGTCGTAGATCTTCAATATTACCATTCCGCTCTGGGGCAAATCGTAGGAGATAGTCGTTGTCGGATTAAACGGGTTAGGATAATTTTGGTTGAGGGCAAATTCAGTAGGCACTTGCTCATTCAATTCCAAGACATCAATTTCCTTCTTATCTAATCCATTCGTTTCAATGTCCCCTCCGTAAAATATACGTTCTACCTTATAGTTCATATTATCCGAAATTTCATTGGATTCAATTGCAAGGTAAATTTGTTTTTGCGGAAACTTTAATTGCACGTTTAGTTCGCGCGAAAAATCTTTTTCACCAGTAAATGTATGAATAACACCAAGGCGTCCATCCGTGGAGACATCTTTTACAACAAGTTTCAATGATGCTTCTTGCGGAATTTTTCCGCTTGCAACGCCATAATAAGAGAGTTTCAATATCCCGCTTCCATTGAATGGCTGCGAACGCAATGCTTTTGAAAAATCATCACGATGAGATATAAAGAGGGTGTCGTTCAGAACTTCAAATTGAATCGGAACATCATTCATCACCGCCTCCATGACAGACAATTGCATTTCCCCATCTTTGAATCCAACTATTGCGCCCCGCCCTTCGTTTGACAATCGAGGCTGTCCTCCTTCTGATTTTGACATTTGACCGCCATAGGTAGCATCAACAACACCATTCTGAATTGCATATGGCGAACCGGTTGGGGATGTTGACATGATTAATTCGTATATGCTTGCTGATCCCGCGCCACCGGATAGGATTGGCGCAGTTCCGGATGATTGCAGAGTTGAAAGATATGTCCAACTTGAACCGCTTTTCTTAGTATAGATGATGCTGTTGTTCAATTGCCATGCGAGTACGATATCGGCATTAGCGTACGAGTTGATAGACTGAGAAGGCGACTGATAATTGCTGTACATCATATCCCAATTCTGGGGCGTTGTCCAAGTACCGTTGCTTAATCTTGACGAATACGAAATCCGAACAACCGGTCCCGTGGAACGCCATGTAAGTGTGGGCTGAGTTCCTGCATATCCAATTGCCGGTTGTGTATGAGTCCATGATCCACCTGACACAACGGTTGTCGGTGTAGAAAATAATGCCGGGGGGTCAGAAACAGTAACATAGTTATGATACAAACTTCCGCTTTGAAGCCATGCAATATTCCATCCAGTATTATAATAGTATGGCAAAAGCGAATACTGTGTAACGCCAGATCGAATTGTTGAGGGATTACCAAAAGTGCTATTGTTGGTTCTGAAAATCCTCCCCTTGAGGGACTGTGTTGCACCTTCATACCAAGTTACAAGAACATAATAATGATAATTGGTTGGCGTCCCGCTTACATATTGTGCAGCAACCGACGGCGTTGTCGAATAGGAAAGCGGCAGCCCGCTTGCAACCGTATATACCTGACTCATTGAACCATCTGGTTCAATAACCCGTAACTTCACGCTTTTCGATGTGGCATCCTGAGATTCCCATACTGCAATAATACGTTTTGTCCCACCTTGCACAGCAAGCGCAGGAAGGCGATTTGTATAATTCATTTCGCTTACTAATTGTTCAGCATTCCAGTATGAAGGAATATCAACATCTTCTTGATAACACTTTGTATAGAAAATGTTCCCTACCGATTCATACACAAAATGATACTTATCGTTCCAACTGTCACCATCTCTCGCTGAACGGCGTTGACCGATAGGGGTTGTTGCTGTCGAAATTGATGTACCAAGGTGGGCTTTATAAGTTGCACTCAAGGTTAAATGATCTGCTGGAATTATATTTCTCGGATTTGATGTTGATCCATCACTCCAATTGAATAAAATCCAACTACTGTTTGGCGGTACGGCTTCAAGTGTGATCGAAGAAGCATCTCCCTCCATCCTCGTTGTTTGCCATGTTGCTCCGACATTAGTTCCATTAACTTTATAATACCCGCCGCTTCCCGATTCAATATAAGTTGCCGCTGGAGCTGATACATTGAATTGTTTCAAAAATTTTGCTTCATATGTTCTCGCAATATCCGCTGTGATTGGAAGTGGATTTGATGAACTGTAGTCAGGCGTTTGATCACGCTTCCACGAATTTTGAAAAACCCTAAAATAATTTTGTTCTCCTGCCACTTGATAATCCTGGCTTTCTGCTTCAAGTGTTTGATTGCTTCCAACAGGAAACGGAAAAACTGAACCCGATGCATACGCAAGTCGTGGGGCAGAATTTCCAACTTTTATATATCCGCCGTTAAAAGAATTTTTTATTGTGGTTTTTGCCGCTGCCACATAATTTGCACGGTACGTTGTATTTGCAGTTGGTGTAATGGATTGCGGATTTCCTGTTAATGGAGTTGAACCATCCTTCAACCATGTGCCATCTGGTGTGTAAGTGATGCCGTCTTTATCTTGAGCGTAAGCCAAAAGAGTATGTGTAGTTCCTTTGGTAAATTTAATTGTGCCATTGTGAGACACAAGCGTGCTTCCATCGACATTAATACTGCCGCTATTAAATGAATTTTGGAGTGTAATGGTCACTTTTGGAGTAAATGTTACCTGAAGTTGAATTGATATATCTGCATTCGTGTTATTATCTCCTTCATTCTGGCTCATCGCACCGATGTTGATTATTCCTTGCGGTGTCACCAGCGCAGCAGAGACAGCGCTTGTTAACGCAGCGGATGTTTTTTCTGTGCTCCACGTTGTGCTGTACTGAAGATTGTCGAAATATGTCGATCCGCCTCCTACTGCATCATAAACATTCTGATATAAACTTAAAATCAAATCCTGCGATAACGTCACAACTTTAGCAGTCTTACTTCCCTGCCCTTGTTGATAATCTGAAATGGTTATAACCAATTTTGCAGAGTTAACTGTGGCATCCGCTGGTATGCCGGATGACAGCAGGTTGTAAGAAAAGGCAGTACGATAAATATCTTCATTGGAATTAGGATTTGTTATATTGGATCCGTTTAATCTGCCGATTTCAATGCTGCCACTGGGCGCATAAGAATATGTTGGAGGGGGTATCCCAGTTTTGTACCGCACCACAGCCGTAATGGATGGCGCAGGAGTAATTGTAGATTGATACTGCGCAAGAATATAATCTGTCCCAAAGATCATTAATATAAAAGACAGCAGGATAGTTTGTATAAAACAACGATTATCTTTCATATTTTTACCTTTCATTATTTGTTGATAGTTAGGTTTACTTTGTATCTTGACAGTGAAACAAAATGGCATCATAATCTCTTCTTGGGATACTGGACATGCTTTTTTCGTTTGCGTTGTAGTGGCAGGAGCGTGTTAGCCAACGTTACTGCCGTATTATGTTGCATTTCCATAGCAACGTCCTCCTTCCTTATCTTCCGTGAAGTACGTATGATTTATTTCCATCTGAACCAAGGATGAAAACTTCTTCACCATCAGTCCAAACAGCTTCGTACGCATCAATCATTGAATATTTAGACGGTTCATTAAGTTGTTTCCAATTAGTTCCGTTAAAATGATATGCCTGGCGATCTCCGCCGACAACAAAAATATTATTTTTCGTACTACCATAAATATGACGAAACGATTCCGTACTTGATGCTTCTTTTACCCAACTGCTTCCAATTTTTTTATAAATACCGAAACCAACTGAATAAAATACTTCGGAATTTTTATCTACCCATAAAGAAGCAACTCCAAACGTCCATGGGAAATTGTTAAACGTTTCAATATAAAAATCTTGCAATGACCATTTTGATCCATCGTAATGGAGTATGTAATACCGTGTTGAATCTAATGGAGGATATTTATCCACTTGATACGCCAGAGCATACATATTATTTGGGGAGTTGCCAATAAAACTAAGGTATGCAATAGAATCTGTTTTTGTGATCATCTGAGGAACTCCGTTGATGACATGATAGAGAGTACCGCTTAGCCCCCCCCCGATCCAAAAGTCATCGCTTGAAGCACCTCCTATCGCTTGTAATCTTCCTCCTTTTTCAATTTCAATTTTCTTCCACTGCATTCCGTCATAATGAATCACCATACTCGAATCATATAATTTTTGCAATACAGGATCCCAGAAAAGCTCTTCACCAACGGCGTAAATATTATTGGCAGTGAAACCTTGTATATTTGCTAAATCAATTGGCACTGAGATATTCCCCCCCTCAAGAACAGCAAGTTTTACAGATTCCCATTTCGTGCCATCGTAATGATACATTTTACCATAGCCCCGTTCATTATGTCCAACGACGTAAACATCTCTTGACGAGCCTGCCCAAATCCTGTACATCGAAGTCTGATAACTCCCAGGGTAGGCAAGCGTGTCAACCGTCCACGTTAGGTTGCGCATGTCTTTTTGGAGGGGCGGACAGGTAGTGCACCGCTCGTCATCCGGGCACCCGAGGAAAATAACAGCAGCGAGTAATAAAAATATTTTACTGTTCTTCATAATATTTTAAAAATATCATCGACAGAATATTGTTTACGCTTATTGATTACTTCCCAATCCATTTTCAATCTCTCTGAAAGGGACTAACCACGTCGCCAAAAATGAAGGGATCGTTGCAACGATCACCCAGATGAAGAAATCTTTGTAGCCGAGAAAATCGCTTAAGTATCCGCTCAGCATGGATGGAATGTTGAATCCGAGCGCCATCAATGCTGTTGCAAATGCGTAGTGCGCCATCTTGTATTTGCCGGGAGGTCAATCCGATAAACCCGAATCCGTATCCCAAATATTCAAACACAACCGCCGCTTCGATGATATAGAAATCGGTCGGCTGCGCAATTGCAAGAAATGTGTAGACTGCGAACGGAATGTTGAACGCACAGCAAAGGATGAAGAGCGATTTCCGCAATCCCTTATTTGCCGTAAAATATCCCGACAAGATCGAGCCAAGAATAAATGCAAGCGGCGGGAAAAATCCGTACAGAATGCCGATCTCCTCCGTTGACAATCCGAGTCCTCCCTGTTCGCGGGCAGCACGCATAAAGAGCGGCACGATCTTTATCGCCTGCCCTTCGGCGAACCGGTACAGGATCAGGAATGCGATCGCCCAGAAAATGTACTTTTTCTCAAAGAATGTTTTCACCACATCGCCGAATGTGGAGAATGCTTCCTTTATATTGTGCACCTGATTTGACGCGCCGCCCGAAGGGAGGAATTTCAGATGATACAGACTCAACGCAACAAGGATGGCACCGAAAATTCCCATCACGATCATCCACGCCGTAGTGACACCGAGCGACGTTTCCAGTTTCCCTGCGATGATGACAAATACTCCCTGCGACAGGATCTTCCCGACATTGTAAAATGCCCCCTGCCAGCCGACGTATTGCGCCTGCTTTTTATCCGATAAGACATTGACATAGACGCCATCCGCGGCAATATCATGTGTGGCAAAATTGAATGCGATGATAGCGAAAAATACAAGCGACCACTGGAAGAATTCCGGCAATTGCAATGTGAGAGCGAGGAGCCCGAACGACACGCCTCCGATGAATTGCGTTGCGACGACAAAATATTTTTTGGTCTTGAACATCTCCAGGATCGGACCCCACAACGGCTTCAACATCCACGGCCATGCGACGAGCGTCGTAAAGAACGCGATCTCGCCGTCGGCAAGTCCCATGCTTTTATACATCAGTACCGAGACGACGTTGACGACCACAAACGGCAATCCCTCGGCTACGTACAGTGTCGGAACCCATAAGGCGGGATGAGTGATTTTTGGTTCTGTTTTATCCATAGTGAATCTCATTGTCATCAACGACAAAAATTTGACTTCATAGTCTTAAAATCACCCTTCGACTCGCAAAAAACGCTCGCTCAGGATGATTATTTCTCCTGTGACTAATCGATGCATTGCAAGATTTCTGTACAAATTCATTCATTTAAGAAGGATCATTGCTTTCGTTTGTACTCCATGTTCCGATTCCAGCCGACAGAGATATGTGCCGCTTGAAAATGAATCCGCATTCCATTGCACAGAATAATTCCCCGGAGCCTTCTCCTCGTCAACAAGCGATGCAACTTCTCTCCCGAGCAGATCATATATTGTAAGCCGTACATGGGCACGCGTCACAGCAATTCCGGATGGAATCGAAAAATGTATTGTCGTTGTCGGATTGAACGGATTCGGAAAATTATTTGAGAGAGAGTATTCTTGCGGAATCGATTGGTCATATCTTGAAATGGAATTGGGATCTGCAAACATAACAGTACCGACTGCCTCCATGAGAGGTTGATTGGAAAGCGATAATGCATCCTGACCTAACGCCCAGATCATAACGCCCGCGAGGTCGTTCTCCTTTGAGAATTGACATTTCAGTGATATCGAGAGCGAGTCATCATACGAAATAAGCACCGGCGGCGTGAATGTAATGTATGGATTTTTTGTCACATCGTCCCATACACGCGTTCCATGAAGCAGGCGGGAAAGGATGTCGATGTATGTCAACTGTTCCGCTTTTGTGATCGGTTTATACAAACCGTATTGTCCGGCTGTACATTCAAATCTGTATCCATAAAACGGCATTCCGACAACCAATTGATTCTTAGGAATTCCTCTTGTCAGATTGTGATAGTTTATGCTTGCTTTGATCGAGCCGTCAAGACAAGATGATCCCGAGGGTGAATACAGAGGAGAATTATGCCCGCAGTGGCTCCACGAGCCGTGGAAATCGTACGTCATTATATTGAACCAATCGATATGCTGCTTCAACACAGCATAGTCATGCCACTGCCCGGACCAATTTGTTGCACCGACAGCCATCGTGATCAGCCAGTCAGGATCTTGTTTGAAGAGCGCGCTGTCAAGTTCTATGACAAACTTTGTGAGATTATTTTTTTGCGTCACGTTTGCCGGACCCTCCCAATCCAGATCGACACCGTCGTAGTTGTTCGAATATAAAAAATCGATGATATCCGAAATGAATTTCGATCTCTTTAACGAGTCGGCTACGACGCCGGGGAAATTGCCGCTCTCCGAGGCGCCGCCGAGCGACAGCGAGACTTTCACGTTCGCTGTATGCGCGGCTGAAACAAGCGCAGCGTCAGGAATCTTGTACGCTGCATTGATCTTCAGATTTCCTTCCGCATCCGGAAATGCGAACGCATGATTGATGTGGGTAAGATAATTGTACTTCAGCGCCGATGCGGGGAACGTGACGCCGTACCAGCCGGGATAATAACCGATAACATGTTTTTGCTGTGCATGCGCAGAAATCAAAAACAGAGTTATCAATGACAGTGTGAAGCGAAGATTTTTCATTTGATAAGAGCCATTTTCCTGACAGATACTTTACCATCCGCGCTTAATCGATAAAAATAGAGGCCGCTGGCGAGACTCTTTCCGTCAAATAACGC
Organism: Ignavibacteriales bacterium; assembly: GCA_016182545.1. Classification (GTDB taxonomy): domain Bacteria; phylum Bacteroidota; class Ignavibacteria; order UBA10030; family UBA8401; genus SpSt-333. The sequence continues at coordinate 196 of JACPGG010000154.1, read as the reverse complement.
TTGATGAAGACCACTCGTTTGATATCCATCCGCCAACCGTGCAACTTCACGTCCGAGTGCGTCCACAATAATAAGATGCACGATACCCGGTTTTTGTAATTGATATCGGATCGTCGTCGACGGGTTAAAAGGATTCGGATAATTTTGCTCTAATCTAAAATTGTCCACTGAAGCATGTATCTCCTTCGTATCATTT
>JACPGG010000018.1:11504-15665 GCA_016182545.1 Ignavibacteriales bacterium | reverse complement strand
AACTCTGAGTCAGGCATCCAGCAATCTCAAGCAATTTATAAAAGAATATGGATCAACCTCGCTGGCGGAACGAGCGAGCGTATTGAAACAACAATTAGATGAACAGGATGCAGAGAAAAATTATCGAATCGGTCTTTATTATGAAAAACAGGGTTTTATTGAGAGTGCAATGATATGCATTGCAAAAACATTGTACGGTTCGACGACATAGGCGTACGTGAAAGCAGGATTCCAATTATTGATGTCGGTTCGCACCGTTATGCCAAAAGCAGGATGTGCCTGTTTTGGATCATCCAGATCCCATCCATCCAATCCCGAACGAAGCGTCAGGTACTCATTGACGATATATTCGGCGCCGAACCTGATGATGCTGGTTGAGCGATTACTGTTCTCAAATTCAACCGAGAGTACGCCGGATCGGTCATTAAGAGTATAGGAAATACCCAATGCTCTACGTACCGGAAATTTATCTGTTGTTGTGTTGCCCAGTTCATCATACAACGGCGATGAATCCCAACGGTATTTTGCGTTGAGATCTTTGATGACTGCTCCTACAACGATATTCGGTGAAAGTGAATATAAGGCCCCGACATCGAACCCTAATCCCGTTGAGGAGAGATCCTTGAACAACGAATAGTAATAAATCTTCGTGGATAAGCCAAGCGTGATCTTCCTGATCTTCAAAGCAAAAGACAAACTGAACTGATTTTCCGATGTTGAATATGTTTCAGTGTGAAATCCGTCAATATCCCTTCCGTCAATATCGGAAACTCCCGTGTTGAGGATTCGTACAGAGACTCCGGCATTCGTGTCGATCGGCTGCCCGTAAAATAATGCATTAAGATTTCTATCGAGAGATAGTGCCCCGTATGAAAGAGATGCATATTGCCCGTCGAGATGTTTGACGGATGCCGGGTTATAATATCCCGAATTTTCGCCTTGCAGCACTGCAATCATCGCATTTCCCATTCCCATACCCCTTGCACCGAATCCCAATCGCGTCGCCACGCCCGCAGTGCCGGCGAGTTGCGAATGTGCCGTGACGACGATGAAGAATAGTCCTACTAGTATGTTTGCTTTATTGAATGACAAGGATCTTTCCCCAGCGTGGTTCGTCGTTATCAATAGCGAGTTGATAAAAATAAACGCCGTTGGTCACGAATTCATTCTTTTCGTTTCTTCCGTTCCAAATCTCATCATGCTCACGATTTGGTTCGCGAAAAACATTCTGCACAACGGTACGGACAAGATTCATTCCGTAATCAAATATTCTCAGTGTAACGGTCGCATTTCCCTGTTTACCCGTCGCATAATGAATCCTGACGATCTCATCATCCGGTGCGAACGGGTTCGGGAACGCGTATGTGCCGGAAATGGAAGAAGGGGATTGCGCTGCCCGAACAATGCTCCAGTTACTTCCGAACGGATGCGTTGTGTTATCGATAGTTTTCACCGTACCATCCACACCGCCGAACCACGCAGTATCACCGTGAGATGCGGCAGAATAAAACGCAGACTGTGTGTACCGTTGCCGATTCACCGGATCGTATATCGTTCCCGTCCTGATCCATGAATTTCCGAAATCACCGGAACGGAAAATTCCGTTGTCTGTCGGGACGTAGACAATATCATTCTTGAATCCGAAATTATGACCGAACTCGCCGAGCAAAGTTGTTTTCCAAGAAATTCCATTGTTCTCGGTAAAGCTTATGCCCTGCGTTTCATCAGGATCTTGCGCATTTTTGGTAACTGCCCAGATAATGTTCTTCGAACCGGCTGATTGTTTTTCAATAGAGATAATGAAATTTCCGGAGATTGAATTTATTTGATTTTGATGATTGAATTTAGTCCAAGATTTTCCGCCATCAGATGTTCTGTTTATCCCACCCGCAGATCCAATCCATATGACTGTATCATTTTCTGCCAATACGGAAAATGCACGATGGTTAAGATTATTTTCCAAACCGAGAGCGCCTTCGCTAGGAGAAAGGTCAAATTTCAGTGAATCATCAGGCGAGATAGATGAAAGCCTGTCTGGCGGAAGAATAACTAATTCCCACTTTTGAGTGGACTTGTTCCATTTGCGTGCCATCCCTGCAAAGGAAGTGATCCATACAGCATCGTTTGTAATTGCGATATCAAAAGTAATGTTGTTGATCGCCGTCGTTATTCCCAAAGCACGGATAAAACTTCTCGGACCGTACTCCAATGTGTCGATGTTGTAATTATCTACAGGTTGCGGCAATGTGCTCCATGTATTGCCGCCATCCGTACTGATCTTAAACCCGCTTCCTTCAGGCAGTGACGCATCATTACGGATGACGGAATGAGCCGTTGCAACCCAGATCTCATTTCCCCGCACCGCAATTGCCGAAACGTCTTCGGTTCCAAACTCAGGACTGTTGTAATAATTCTTCCAGGTTCGCCCACCGTCTGTAGAGCGGCTTAATCCTTTCCCCGTTCCGAGCCAGATCGTATCATTCTGTATTTCAATATCGGTGACAACATTGCTTTGCGGTTTGCTGGCATCTGAGGTCCCGGTCAATTTAAATGAACTCGCTTTTGTGAGAGGAATTGACTGAGCCGGCAAAGAGGTGATCGATGCACAGACAAAAAATAAAAAATTGATCGTACGGAGTCTCATTCTATATAGACTCTTTTAATGACCGTATTAGAAAGAGTGCTGGATCTGTCTGTTGCAGTGAAAATGAAATCTCTAAACGTATTCTTTTGTGTATTATTGAATATGGGGATCGTCAATGTATATCGTCCGTCGTTCGCAACACTGTCTCCGCTCACCATATTGAATGTCGGACGAACAGAACTGCTGCCGTCATCATAGAGAGGGAAAAGACCCGCCACTGTTGAGTCTGGACGAAGAGACCGTAACATCACCGATACGATATCAGATAAGCCTTGCGAATCGACTGCAGTTATGGAAATTTTGATCAGTGAAGGGGCAGACCCGGTTGGAACAAATACTGTATCCGGTGCATCAAGCGCAGATAACTGAGGAGGTGTATTTGAACCATTAAATAATATGACTGAAGAGGATATAAGCACACTCTGATCGCCCGTCTTATTTGCAGCATAAATACTTACCGTGTATGCGCCAAGAAGTGTCGAAGGAAATTTCACGATCGGTCTTGATGTGTAGACACCGTTAAATTGAGTTTGATCGGGATCCTTTCCATCATCCAATAATTCACCGGTCGTAAGTATGGACTTATCGGGATCTTCGATCTGATAGTACACATTGACGGTATTCGGATATGCCTTGTCCAATCTCGCAGAAATCAGCACGGTTGTGTCGACTGTTTGCTGCGCCTGCGGAAATCCGGCAGTGTTGATAAAAACCGGCGCGACACTGGTCTCAATAAGGATTGGGACAGTCGCAGTGGCGTCATAAAGAAATATGGTTTCATCAAAAAAAAACCGAGGGCTTTATCCTCGGTTCCTGATAAAGCAGTCTGCTATGAAAAAGTTATCGTGATCTGTTGTGAACTAAATGTACTCAGTATCGAACTTTTCTATGGCTGACTGCTCTTTGTTGTTGATTCTGTAGAATGATACCAAAAATTTGCCCGATTGTCAAACCCGCCGGAACGACATTATTGGAAAGGTTAAAAACTGATGTTAAACGGTGTTGGTGCAAAACAGGTAAAAAGAATTCCAAATGTTATCCATCCGATCAATTTTCTGTTCGGGTCCAATTCGGTTTCATCGTCCACGGGTGGATGGTACAGTTTTACGAGGAAGAACAATATCAATGACCAAAAAACCCAGCCCGACCAGCCGTATGATGTTTCAACGCCGAGTTCAGGAAGCCAACCGACAATTCCCATTGTCAGTATAATTCCGAATGCGACACGGGAGATCATTTTATGCTGATCACCGAACATCGCATATGATAAATGTCCGCCGTCCAGTTGACCGACAGGGATCAAATTCATTGCAGTGACGAACAATCCAAACCAGCCTGTAATGAGGAAAGGATAGTGATACATCTCCGACATCGGTGGAATAAATACGCGGGTCGGATCCGCTATTGAGAGCGACAAAAAATTGTAAAGAATCGAAGAACCGAATTCAAGTGCAACGCCCCCTTGTTGTTGGACATCTGAGAAATATTCCGGATGAATTCGTAGAATGAATTCTTTA
>JACPGG010000018.1:0-11431 GCA_016182545.1 Ignavibacteriales bacterium | reverse complement strand
TGAAACCGTACACTAAAATCCCGATCGTTGCGATGAAACCGGCAATTGGTCCCGCCACACCGATATCGAACATCACTTTCTTTGACGGTATCGGCGATTTTGTTCTGATGACGGCGCCGAATGTACCGAAGTTCAAAAATCCGGGGAGCGACGGAGAGGGAATATAGTATGGCAGTGTCGCACTCACTCCGTGATGACGGGCAGCAAAGTAATGTCCGAATTCATGACAGGTGAGTATAAAGAGTATCGAAAGTGAATAGGGAAGTCCCGCCGTAAAATTGTTCAGGTCGAACGGATCGAGATTCAACCACGAAACGCCCGCGACCGTTGTTGTAAAGAACGTAACGATAAAGAGACTGCTGTGTGTGATGAACTGTTTTGTTGTCATATTTAAAAATTAACGGTGAAACCAATCCCCGAATATTCATCCTTTTGATCGTGATATTCGCCATGGATGCTGTTTCCGGTATGGTAGATGAAATATACTTCGGTTCCTCTTCCGTTCCAATTCCCCACTTTCGTTCCCGCTTGTACCTCATGCCTCGGTCTCAATCCGGTTGCAGTGAATTGATACGCGGCAAAAAGATTTGTTGCAGCGGCAATTTGTGAGTGGACCTCCGTCCCTGCATACGCGCTTGTAGTAGGAAGATTGATCGGATCGACATGCCAGAGGTACATGAATCCGACGTAATAACGGATCATATCGTTTGGCTCAAAACCAATAACGAGATCAAAAAATTCTCTGCTGTACACTCTCGGATTCAATCCATCTTTCCATACTCCTGTCGGTCCATCGTAATGTCCGTCTGCAAAATGAGCACTGATATGGCTTAATCGAAGCCGCGCGCCGATAATTCCGTCTTTAAGTGTGTCCCGATAATTAATATTGAAGCCAAAAAGATAATCGACCGCATCAACGGGAAAGTGGAAATTCTTTTCGCCGCGCAAAAGCGTATAAGTAAAAAAATCGGACCCGATCGTCAAAAGTCGCGTATCACTGTGAAATCCATATTGAATCATGTCAGTTGAATTGCCGATATCGAGGCGTAATCGGTTGTTGTTTGCGTGCCAGATGAGTCCGACGCGTGGTTCAAATGTATTTGCAACGAGCGGTTTAAATAATAACGGGCCGCCGTAAAAATCGAATCCTTTATCTTGAGAAATTACGATGGGAGTGACAAGAAGAGTGAGGAGAAATATTTTTTTCATTCCGTTGAAATCCAGATCGGGTTCGTGTAGCAAAATCCGTCACGGTCGGTTCCTTTTCCGTCCGATGTAAATCCTTCTGCTCTAATATACGAAAATGCCGATAACGTTTCCCAATCCGAGATCAGATGAATGGCGAACGGATCGGAAAAATATTTCTGCTCGAACAAAACCTTTTCTTTTTTGCCGATCGTCCCGATGTATATCACAACGGAAGTAAAATGTCCGAATTCGACGGATGATGCTCCTTTTATTTTCAGGATGAACGCATCTCCGTGGACAGTATCGCCTATTTTTCCGTTTCCATTTCGATCTGTTTCGATCTCAATGACGAACAACGGTCCGTTCGTGATCACGGAATGTCCTTGCTTCAATGCCGAGACAACGGCGTTCTCATTCGGCAGCGAAAAGAGTGCGGTTTTCATCTTACCGAACAATTGCGACTTTTTCTCCCTGATCATAAAGAATGGGATTCCTATTTGAATGAAGCGGTTGAAATTTCCGTGTGCATCATTTCCCGCCGCGATGAATTTCTTTTCTCCTTTCAACAAGAGCCATTTCCAAACATCCAAACCGTTGTGAAAATTGTCCGAATGTTCCCCGTTCAGAATTTGTATCCCGTCTAATCCGGCTGATGCCATGTCTCCTTTTGTCCATTCACCGCGGTTCAACAAAAGGCTTTGGAGAAAGGGGACCGATTCCGTCGGGTGTCCGGCATAGGCAGCAACAGAGAGTTCTTTGTTGTTGAGAACAGAAGGGACAGTATGTTCGCATGTGGTGTGAAACCATTTTTCCGCTCCATCTCCCGAACCGGGAAAGAATTTTCTCGTTCCGAACAGAAGGAGATGGACAGTACTGCCGTCGGAATTTTCACACGAAACTTCCTCACCGCGGATCACGGCAAAATCTTTTACCTGCTGATTCGTATCAGTCACTTCAGACTGCAATAGTTTCCATTTAGGAATTGTCGGGTCATTCTCCAGGTACGAATCGATCGTATCGTCGAGGTCGTACGAATGGTCGGTGACGCAGAAGAATGAAAGTCCCATCGATGTGCACAATGCAGGCGATGCACCGATCGGTGACCCGAATTCAACCTGATCGTCCGTATAGGTTGAATGTGTATGAACATCACCATAGATCCATCCCGGCATTGAAGGGAGAGAAGTGCGCGAGCGATAGACATTCAGCGGTTTTTTTGTGGACGTACGATGGTTATTATTGAGAATGGTTTTTATTTTTCCATTACGCTTGATCGTTATTTCGACATGCACATCAAGATGTCCGAATATTTCAGACAGCTCTTCCTTAAAGTGCAGTTCAATGACTCTCCACCAATATTTCGTTTCAATATGTATCGGCTGGTCCGGTTGAACGATTTCCGAGTGAATGAACTGTCCGTTCCGTTGCAATGTGATTTGGACCGAAATGATCTCTATGGGATAGATATGCGTGTCCTTCGTCAATAATAAGATCGGAAGGGGCTTATTGGGATCGAGGCGGTACGGCGCGTCAGTAAGGATTTCCGGCTCAGATTTTTTCAAGAAGCTGAAAAAATATTTGAAGCGATAATGCGTTTCGGCGTATAAGAATACCGGAAGAAATATCATGATTGCCTTACTCGTAAGTTCAATAAATGATGGATCCGTTCCTGCAGTACGGATGGATCGTATTTCATTGCAGAAAATCCGGAATACTCGGTCGATCGTTCCAGTGCACGTGCAAGGTTGAAGTTCGCTTGATCTTCGCAATAACAGATCTTGTTCTTCATCAACTCCACCGCAAGATATTCCTGCTCAGTTTGCTGCGGCGTCGGAATGAAGATCGCCTTTGCACCCACAAATGAAAGATCCATGACGGTGCTGTGTCCCGGACGAGAGACGATCATTCGAGATGAGGCAACTAGCCGCGACATTTCATCCCCCGAAACGGCATTGATCATCGTAATATTTGGAGATACTTTCATCATTGTATTTTGTTCAGGCTTCCCTCGCGCAAATACTGCAACAAGAGAAGTTTCCTGTAATTGGTTAAGGATCATTTCTTCAAAAATTGTCCGTTGCGGTTCAGGACCTGAAAGGATAACGAGCACGTCGATGGTTTTTTCCACTTCAATTCGCTGTAATCTGGTCAGCGGTCCGATATAATAGGTGTTGTTCGGCAGTTTCTTCGGGCGTGCCAGTTCCCCTGCAATGTTTATGTCGCCGGGAAAGTCGGGTATCCACACTTCACCATAATTATTGCACTTCATTCTGTTGACGAACCGGACAATTCCCCGGCTCCATTGCAGCCACGAGGGGACCATTATATTCAACTGATGGATGACAAAAATGGACGGAACTTTATTTGAATACGCACCAAATCTGTTATCGGATATAACCGCATCGATGTTGTATTTGTCGATGAGCGTTTCCAGGACTGCATGCTCTTTTTTGAATCCATTGAGAATGGAGGGAAGCTGAACGATAATTGCCCGTGTCAACGACTGTGTCGCTGAATATTGTACGGAATATCCCGGAAATCGTATATGCTCCAGTTGTGGGAATTCTTTCCGCAACAAATCGTACGGGCGATTGTCGGCACCGATGATCACTTCCGCGTTCTGGCGCAATAGTTCATTGATGATGGCGACGCTTCGTGTCGTATGGCCCAATCCCCAATCAAGCGGAGCAACGAGAACTCTTTTTTTTCGGTTCATCGAATTGCTCCGAATTCAAAACCGAGTTTTTTAATCTCGACAATCGTTTTGTCCAGGACATTGGTAATTTTGTGCGCAGTCAAATCATTATCATGAAAAACAAGGATCGCTCCCTTTTTCAATTTTGTAGTGGCAATTGAAACAATTTTAGTATCAGTCCAATTTCTGAAATCTCCTGTCAGGCAACTCCACATCACCAGGACAAAATCAAGTTCGCGGGCTGCTGCTATCGTGTTCCATGAAAAAAATCCAAACGGGGGACGAAACAGGCGAATTTTTTGACGCGTCAAGGGTGCAAGAAGTTGTACGGTCTGAATGATCTCTTCTTTCGTTCGCTCTTTGGAAAATGCCAATGCACGCGTATGATGATACGCATGTATGCCGATGGAATGTCCTTCATCGACAATACGCCGGACAATACTTTCATTGCCGGGAATATTTTTTCCCGTCAAAAAAAATGTCGCCCGTACATTGTGCCGCTTGCACATATCCAATACAGAGTGAGTTGCCGCGGAATGGGGACCATCGTCGAATGTCAAGAAGATCTTTTGCGACGGCATTCGCCACAATAATGAAGGAAAGAGTACGCGATGAATCGATCCGGTGTGAGTGATCAAGCGGCAGATTCCTTTTTCATAGATCTATTTTTCCATTCGAATGAGAAAAAATATCCCCCGACAGTTGCAATGAGGATCATCGGAATGTGAATAATTGCAGTCGGAATAAAGTACTTCATCGCGTTCTGTGTATTCGTCATGCGCGTGAATCTCAGCATTGTTGCATAATCAACCGTAAATTTTATCAACAACACTATCCACGGAACAGCATTCCATCGCACAAGAGTCAACGGGAGAGTCACAGCCAATATAACAAACATGATGAATGTCGAGATCATGAAGAACATCATGTACGGCGGATAGTACGCCGTCTGCCCGACCCATCGCAGGCGTTGATGAAACATTTCACGAATAGTTGCAGCCGGCTGTGTTGAGATCGTCGATGATGGAGAAAATGCAAAGCGGGAAGACCATCTTCCTTCCCTTGTAATTTTTTGTGCAAGCAGCGAATCGTCCCCCGTATTGATATGTTTCAACGTTTCAAATCCTCCAGCGGCGTCAAAGGCATCCCTTCGAAACGCCATATTGCTTCCGTTGCTGACGAGCATTCTGTTCCATCCAATGGCACCGGCAGCAATCGAATTGTAAGAAAGAAAATCAAGAAATTGTATTCCCCAAAATAATCTGGACATGGTTTCTTTTTTCTCAAAGATAGTCAAACCGGTTACTACGCCGACTCCTTCTTCAAAATACGAAACGACTGATTGAACCCAATCAGGCGGTGCAACACAATCGGCATCCGTTGTGAGTATGATTGATCCCGATGCGTGTTGAATACCATGTGCTAATGCGCATAGTTTCGGAGATTTTATGTCAGCATATGTTGAGTTCTCAACGAACAGGAGAGGAATCGACGAACGCACTGCGTTTGATGCAAAAGGGAATTCAGGCATCGTTCAATATTTTTGTCTTCATTTCTTGCGGGAACTATGACGGTCACAGTATGTTTCGCCGTATTCTTTCCGGGCGTTAGTTTATTCATTCCCCGAAAGAAAAATAATATTCTATGCACATAGATCAGAACAAGTGGAACGAGAAGGAGGGATGCGTATGTAATGATGCTTTCTACCATTTTAATTTCAATTTCAGGATCATGAGGGCACCGACGGCACTGGGTAAAAGCACATTTGCAAGAAACATGCACATCGATGCATTGAATGCGGCAACTGCCGAAACTCCGACCTTTGAAAAGAAAAAGATAGAGGCGCTCTCACGCACGCCGAGATCGCCGATAGAAATCGGCAAAACGACTGCTTTGACAAAATAGACCGAGAGTGAGCAGAGTGCAGTGTCAAAAAAAGAGACAGTCTCGAAAGCATTTATGAAAATAAAAAATTGAACTGCAATGACGACGTAGAGGAGCAATGTTAACGCGAAAAGTGTGCGTCCCTGTGCGTTGTAAAATTTTGTCTCGATGATGCTTATCATATTATAAAGATTGTGGTCACGAATCTTTTCAGGAACAAAACGCAGCATACTTTTTATTGATTGAGGAAAGAGAAATGCAAAGATCAAAAATCCACAAATAACTATGACAGGAATTGTATACAACATATTCCAGTATTCGGTGAAATATAATGCAGCAAACAGCGTAAGTGCTGCGACTCCCGTAAGAATTGTCAATGCAAGGATGTAGAGCTTATCGATAATTGTCATTCCGACAACATGGCTTTTTCTCAATTCAGGATGACTCACGATTCGGCCGGCAATTTCGCCGACCTGAGCCGGTGTAAAAAAACCGGCAGCAAATCCGACGAGCAACGATGTAAATACTTCTTCATTCGAGATATCTTTGGAAAGCAATCGCAGCAGATACCGCCATCGAATGAAATGGATGCCGGTATTAGCAATGACCAAACTACATCCCAGAACGAGGAGCAGTGTATCCGCGCGCGATATGGATTGGAGGATCTCATCTATGTTGATGTAATAGAAGAGGGCTGCCAATATCGAAATCGATACGGCGATCTTGAGTGTCAATGAAACGAGCGGATGTGAGAAAAACCGTTTCACTTATAGTTTCCACTCGTATTTTTTGAGGAATCCCATTGGTCCGATGAAAAAAAGATAGAGTATCAACAGGAACTCATTTCTGAAAAACTCGACAACTGAAAATTCTTCGTTGAATATCTCTTTTCCCCGTGCAATAAATAGAGCATCACCATTTATTCGTACCAGCAAAAAAATAAGTCCAAAGAGTGGTGCGACGAACAAAGCAACGATTGAAGTGAACAAATATATATGAGAAAGCCCGAAGAAAAATTTCACTCTTGGTGCATAGTACTTGCTCGCAGAAATATGTCGGGTGCGCTGGTTGACGAGCTCGTTGAAAGTGAGAGGCGGTCTTGTTATCACAAAACTTTCCGGTGAAGTCATGTACCGCACCTCCCATGGTGTTTCTCGGCGAATAAGTTGTATAAAGAGATCATCGTCGCCGCTGACCGATTGTTTTATCTTCTCAAACCCTCCGACGGCGTCATATACTTTTCTTCTATACGCAAAATTTCTCCCTGTGCACATGAATGCGTTGTTACCCCCGATCGCTGCCGCGGCAGTGATCGATCCTTTGAATTCTTCATATCGTAAAAAAGAATTGAATGGAGTTTTCTGATCATCGAATTCAAAAGGGGAGTAACCGGCCACAGCCCCGACCTCATCTGTGAATTGCTCGGATAGTTTTTTCAGCCATTGTTTTGGGACAATGCAATCCGCATCTGTAAACGTGAGGATATCAAACCGTGCGTTCTGTATCCCCGTACGAAGTGCGTTCTTCTTGTGGGGCATATCTGTATCATTTGTAACGATGGAAATGATCTTGACATTGGAAGCCTGCTGTTCAAATTTTTTCACGATCTCTTTTGTCGAATCGTTTGATCGGTCGTCAACGACGATCACTTCGAATTTGTCTTTTGGATAGTCCATCCGGAAAAGTGAGTCCAGCAGGCGCGCAATATTCTTTTCCTCATTTCTCGCGGCGATGACAATGGAAAATGAGTGCAACATATCCGATTTTTGTCGGACCAGATTCTTTAATCCACGCCATGCAAATAGATGGATTATAGCATAAAAAATGGTAAGGGCGGTCAATACCCAGAATAGAAGCGTCTCAATCATAACTGCGTCAAAATAACGAAACATTCACTCGCATTCAATCTGAGTTTGTGCATAGTTCTGCCTTGCTTCTGCACCATCCTTCATCTATATTCAATTCGAAATTCTGAAAGATATTTATGAGACAATTAGTAATTGGGATTGCCGGCGGAACAGGCTCGGGGAAGACATCGGTCACCAACCGGATCCTCGAACGGCTTCACGCAACGGAAAATGTCGTCGTTATTCAGCACGATTCGTATTATCGCGACCTTTCGGCATACAAAGGTAAAACGCCCGATCAGATAAACTTCGATCATCCAGATTCATTGGAGACATCTCTTCTTGAGGATCATATCAAGGAATTGCGGTGCGGAAAACCGGTTGAGCAGCCGATGTATAATTTCAACACCCATTCACGGATGAAAGAGACACGGCATCTCGAATCAAAACAGATCATCATTGTAGAAGGGATCCTGATCTTCGCTTCTGAAGAATTGAGGAAACTTTTCGACATTAAGATCTTTATCGACACCGATGCCGACGAACGGCTCCTCCGGAGATTGAAGCGCGATATCATTGAGCGTGGACGTTCCATTGAATCGGTCATGAATCAGTATGTTGCAACGGTAAAACCGATGCATCTGGAATTTGTGGAGCCGAGCAAACGTTATGCTGATATCATCATCCCGCGCGGAAGCGAAAATCTTGTGGGGATTGAAATGGTGGTCGTACGAATCGAAGCATTATTGAATTCATTGAAATAGGTTGTAAAAAGTAACGATTTTACGGTGAAAATTAAATTGTTTTCACTTTTAACTTTGGGGAAAATCATCTATCTTCATTGCGCATAAAACTTGAAACTTGAACTTGCAGAGATGGCATACAGAGCAAAATCCTCACACACCCAATCGGTAGCAAACACGTCCTACAAAAAAACGACGCTCGCAAACGGCATTCGTGTTATCAGCGAAGAAATCCCCACAGTAAAGTCTGCATCTATTGGCATTTGGATCAATACCGGTTCACGGAATGAATCGCCGGAGATCAACGGTATCACTCATTTCATCGAACATATGATGTTCAAGGGGACGAAGAAAAGGAATTTCATTCAGATCGCGCAAAGCCTCGAATCTGTCGGCGGATACATGAACGCTTTCACAACAAAAGAACATACCTGTTACTACGCTCGCGTGCTTGATGAATACGTGGAGAATGCGATCGACGTCCTTTCAGACATGGTTCAAAACTCGACCTATCCTGTCAAGGAGATGGAAAAAGAGAAGACAGTTGTGCTCGAAGAGATCAAACGTTCGGAAGACGATCCGGATGATGTTGTGAATGAGTATTTCGAAAAACATCTCTTTGGCGACCATCCCTTTGCACGTCCTATCATAGGAACGGCGGAGAACATCACGAAATTTTCGCAAGACGACCTGTTTGCGTACACAAAAAGATTTTATACCAACGAGAACATCATTCTGACAGCCGCCGGAAATCTGAAGCATGAGCAACTGGTTCGATTGGCAGAAAAATATTTGACGATGAAACGGAAGTCGTTCGAAAAGCGCACAACGTTCGCTTCGTCAAAGCAAAAACATTTTTCAAAGGAATATTCCAAACCGATCCAGCAGGCACATCTCTGCACCGGCACGTTGGCATTCGACGTCCATAGCAAATTGCGCTATCCCGGATTAGTGATGAACTCCGTTCTTGGCGACGGTATGAGCTCCCGCTTGTTCCAACAGATCAGAGAGAAGCACGGTCTTGCATACTCGGTCTATTCTTTTTTATCGATGACGAGTGAGATCGGTGCATTTGGCATCTACGTCGGCACAGATAAAAAGATGGTGAATAATGCACTGGATCTTTCGTACAAAGAACTTGAAAAGATCAAATCAACGCCATTGAAGAAATCTGAACTGCAGCGTGCGAAGGCGCAGTTGAAAGGGAGTATGTTGATGAGTCTTGAAAGTACATCCAACAGGATGATGCGGCTCGGAAGCGGCGAACTCTATTTTGGAGAATATAAGACGCTTGACTCGATTGTAAAAAACATCGATGCTGTGACCGCAGATGATGTTCAAAAAGTTGCAAATCAACTGTTTAACATTCAAAATTTCACTACGGTTGTATTATCGCCGGAAGTGAAAAATTAATCATAACCGACGATACAGAATTCTGTATCTCTTCAAAAAAATAACATAGCGAGATGACATCATGATTATCGGGGTACCAAAAGAAATAAAAACAAACGAGAACCGGGTCGGACTTGTACCGGTCGGTGTTGAAACATTGCGTCAATACGGACATACGGTTATCGTTGAAACAAAAGCGGGCATCGGCAGCGGTTTCGACGATACGGCATACATCGAAGCGGGCGCCAAGATCGGAAAGAATGCAAAGGAAGTGTATCACAAAGCAGACATGATCATCAAAGTGAAGGAACCGATCAAGCAGGAATATCATTCCGTACGACGCGACCAGATCATCTTCACGTATTTTCACTTTGCCGCAAGCAAAGAATTGACCATCGCGATGATGAAAGCGCAAGCAGTCTGCATCGCATACGAAACGGTTCAAAAGCCGGACGGTTCGCTTCCGCTGCTTATTCCAATGAGCGAAGTTGCCGGACGCATGGCGCCGCAAGAAGGGGCAAAATACCTTGAACGCACGATGGGTGGACGCGGTATCTTACTCGGCGGCGTACCGGGTGTTGAACCGGCGCATGTGGTCGTCATCGGCGGTGGTATTGTAGGAACAAATGCAGCAAAGATCGCAGCAGGGTTCGGCGCAAAAGTGACGATCATGGATAATAATCTGTATCGCCTGCGTCAACTCGATGATATCATGCCGAAGAATGTCGTCACAATGATGAGCAATCCGTACAACATCCGTAAAGTGATCCAATCAGCGGATCTTGTGATCGGTGCCGTCCTTATTCCGGGTGCAAAGGCGCCGAAACTGATCCGCAAAGAGATGCTGAAAACAATGAAACCGGGTTCGGTCATTGTGGACGTTGCCGTTGATCAGGGCGGATGCATTGAGACGTGCAAGCCGACAACGCATGAAAATCCGACATTCGTGGTTGACGGCGTGATCCACTATTGCGTTGCGAATATGCCCGGCGCCGTTCCGTTCACGTCGACGATCGCTTTGACGAACGCCACGCTTCCGTACGCCGTCGAACTGGCGAACAAAGGATGGGAAAAAGCGGTTCAGACGAATGCGGAACTCAAATATGGACTGAACATGGTGGATGGACTTGTCACCTACAAAGGTGTTGCGGATGCATTCCACATGAAATATACTTCGGTCGAAACTATCCTTCGATAGATTGAAATGCCTTGCGGAGATTTTTTGATCTTCGCAAGGCGTTCTATTTTTACTCCACGACAAATTTCCACTTTCAAACCAGAACTTTTTTTAATACATTTGAGGTAGTTCCATTCAGTGTATTGTGTACTCTCTGACATAAATCTACGCCGCACATGCCCAATGTAAAAGTTACGATTGACGGAAACCACCTCGAGGTCGATAACAAGAAAACGATCATCGAAGCTGCACGCGAGAACGGAATATCCATTCCGCATTTTTGCTGGCATGAAAAACTTACTCCCGCCGGAAATTGCCGTATCTGTTTGGGCGAAGTGGAAAAGATGCCGAAACTTGCCATTGCATGCATGACGCAAGTTGCGGACGGTATGATCGTCAATACCAAGAATGACCGCGTGATCAATGCACGCGAAGCGGTGATGGAATTCATTCTTATCAATCACCCTCTTGATTGTCCGATTTGTGATCAGGCTGGTGAATGTGA
>JACPGG010000153.1 GCA_016182545.1 Ignavibacteriales bacterium | reverse complement strand
GGAAACGATGCCCGGTTCAGTCAGCGGGAATATTACACCCGCGAACCGTTGGAGATAACGCTTTCCTGCAGCCGCGGCTGGACGAAAACGATGGTCGGACAGATTGGTGTGAAATACAAATCGGTAAAGAATTTCAATTTCAGTGATACGAGTGCATTGCATCAGCTTCCGGCAATCAATCGAACCACCGCAAAGAGTTTCGGCATCGCGGCATCATTTCGGTACGATACGCGGAACAGTTTTATCAATCCCTCCGCCGGTACGGTTCTGCTGGCAGAAGGAGAAATCAATCCTTCCACAGGTCTCTCCAATGTTTCATACTCGCGTGCAGCAATGTGGCTTCAGTACTACCATTCGGTCATCGCCGCAAAGGTGGTCGTTGCAACACGCATCGGAATTCAGCAATTGTTCGGGAATGATATCCCTGTTCAGATGCTGCTGCCGATGGGAGGAAACCGTACGCTGCGGGGATCCCCGCAGGATAGATTTCTCGATAAAGCAAGTATAGTACTTAACGGCGAAGTTCGATTTCCAATCGTATGGCGATTCGGCGGTGTTGCCGGATGTGATGCCGGTACAGTGTGGAACTCGTTGTCGAGAATAAATTTTTCCCGGTGGGAAATAAACTCTGTCATCGGTCTCCGTTTCTTCATGGATACATTTGTTGTTCGTGCCGATGCGGGGTTCGGCAGGGATGCGACAGGATTCTACCTCAACTTTGGACATTTATTCTGATATGAAAGGAGGGAAGAAAGATGACATCGAAACTTTTTTCTCTGCTGACACTTGTCATAGGCACACTCTGTTCTCAACAGAGCGGTTGGAATGCGGTCACGCCGCATACAACGGGTGTCGGTTTTACGCTGATCAGTACAAGTTTGGAACGGGGCGGGGGAGGAATCGGGATTGAGTACTTTTACACGCTGACTGAAGAATTCCGAATCGGATCAAAAGCGCATTATGGATTCTACGGGTATGTCAATAGTGCAGAACAGAATGCACAGGCGAACAGTTTGTCACTCATGCCGTCGATGAGGATCTTCCTGCAGGAGGATCTCTTTGTGGATCTTGATGCGGGACTGTACAGGGAAGAGAGCGATATTATGAGGGAAAGATCGAACACTCTCAACAATCATCTTGTACATGCGGTCAGTGCGGGGTACGCCATTCATTACTCCCCGAAGATTTCCGCACTCATTGGTGTGCGGTCATTGACGGTGCGCGGAAAAGATCTCGACGGAATCGCCGAACATCAATTTACAGTGACCGTCGGTGTGGCAATCAGGATTTTGACCAAGCAATAAATGAGTTGTTCTGTTGTAAAAGTTGGACCAAAAATAATTTCACAGGGTGTTTGACAATAGATTTTAATTTTACTAAACTGTGTTCAGTAAATAATCACGGTTAATTATATGGGTTCAGCAGAACGAAAAGAGCGGGACAGACAGGAAATGCGGGAGATGATTCTCACCGCTGCCAAAAAACTTTTTATTCAGGAAGGATTCGAACACGTTACCATCCGGCGGATCGCCGATGAGATCGAATACAGCCCGGCGACTGTCTATTTGTATTTCGCCGATAAGGATACGATCCTGTGTGCGCTGCAGGAGGTTGGATTTCAGGAACTCTATAAACGGCAGCAAGTACTCAATGCAATAAAGAATCCTGCCGAGAAGTTGCGGGCATGCGGCAAAATTTATATCGATTTTGCAATGGAAAATCAAGAGTTGTACGACCTGATGTTCATCATGCGCGCACCGATGAAAAAATTTCTCGAACCGCATGAATGGACTCTCGGAAAACAATCGTACGATGTCCTGCGTGAGACCGTACAACAATGTATTGAAGAAGGATACATTAAAGCGCAAGATCCGAATATCGGTGCATTTTCTCTTTGGGCGTTGCTACATGGTGTCGTCTCAATTTTTATTCGTGACCGCGCTCCGATGGTTCCCAAAGAACATCAGGGACAGATAGTGGAGAAGATTTTAGGATTTGCAATGGAAGAGATCCTGGATAAATAAATTTTTTTGTCCAAACACTGAACATTGTTCATAATATGAGTGTGGTTAACACTAATTTCATAGCTCATTAATCAATAAAGGAGCCAGTCATGAAATACGTCCCCCGTTTTCATCCGCTCACGTACGCGGAGATCATCTTTTTTTCACTACTGCTGTTTCTTTCATACGCGTACGGCAGTGATCCCGCCGCCGTGTCGACTGTCGGAAATATTTCCGGCAAGGTGCTGGATAAAGAAACAAAGCAGCCGATCCCGAACGTGAACGTGCTGCTGCTTGGCACATCTATCGGCGCTTCAACTGATGTCAACGGAAAATTCGTCATCAAACATGTCGGCGAGGATATTTACAAACTGCAATTCAGTTCGGTCGGCTACATGCCGCGCATCGAAACGGAAGTGCGTGTGGTGCGGAACAAGACGACGATGGTAAAAGATATCGAACTGAATGAGCAGGCGGTCTCCGGCGATGTTGTGGAAGTGACTGCCGGTGTTTTTTCAGAAGATAATGTTTCTCCCGTGACGAACTTTACATACTCACGCGAAGAGATCAGACGAAGTCCCGGCGCGGCAGGAGACATTTTCCGTGCGATTGAAACGTTGCCCGGCGTTTCGAGCAGCGGCGGTGAATTTTCTGCATTCGCAGTGCGCGGCGGAAGTCCGAGGGACAACATCGTGGTGGTGGATAATATTCCGTTCGACAAAGTCTCTCACTTTGACGGCGGCACGGAAGAGCAGGAAGCGCAGGGAGGTCGGTTCAGCATCTTCACTCCCGGTTTGATCGATGAGGCGAATTTTCAAGCGGGAGGATTCTCCGCAAAGTACGGCGGAAAGATGGCGTCGTTCGTCGACCTGAAAATCAAGGAAGGGAACAGAGAATCGTTCATGATGAACGGCACGTACGACGTGCTCGGGTGGGAAGTGAATTACGACGGTCCGAGTTTTCTGCACGAAAAGACATCGATACTCTTTTCCGCGCGTCATCAGGATTTTACGACGATCCTCAATATGACGGGACAGAAGGATCTCGGCTATCCGAGTTTCAGCGATGTGGTGTTGAAGACCACAACGGAGATCGATGCGCGGAATAAGATTTCAATCCTCGGAATTTATTCCCCCGAATTCTTTGAACGTACACTCGATAACGTATACGAGATCGACACGAAGGATTATGATAACGGACTTGCAAAATCCGAAGATGCGAAATATCTGCTCGGAACGAACTGGAGAATTCTCACCGGTGTATCGAGCGTTCTTGAAAATACGCTCTATTACAGAGGGAACGCCGCAGAGTTTTGGCGCAGTCAATCGTACGTGTATGAAGTGAACGGGAATCTGATTCCGAAAGAACAGGCATACGTGCGGAAGGATTACTACACGGCGAGAAGCAGAGAGAACGAGTTCGGCATAAAGTCTCAATTCACGCACAATCCTTCGATCCAATCGACGCTGTCGACCGGAATACTAATCCAGCGGATCAGTGTGGAATACACGAATTATCAGAACGGTCCCGACACGCTCTTTACGTTCGATGCGAACGACTACCGTCCCGACCCGTCGAACTATTTCATCATTCTCGATCCGTTTTTTATCAATACTGCATTCGAAGCGAGAAAATTCACCTATGCCGGGTTTGCCGATTATTCATATTCCGTAACGGACACATGGGTAATTCTTCCCGGCGTGCGGTACGAATATAGCGAGTTCAATAGGAACTCGTATGTATCGCCACGCTTTAGCACAAGTTACGAACTGACAGAACGGATCAAACTCCGCGCGGCGACCGGCATCTACTATCAAAGTCCGGAACTGCGCATCGTCTGGTTCGACGGCAGCAACGCGCTGCTGAAGAATGAGCGCGCCGTGCACTACATTGCCGGCGTCACCACATATCTTTCCGATGACGTGAAACTGACGACGGAAGTGTATCACAAAGATCTCGACGATCTCATCATCAAACCGGACCGCACGTCCGACAAGCGGACGAACGGCGGCAGCGGCTACGCGCGCGGTATCGATATCGGTCTGGTGAAGAAGTTCGTGGATAAATGGTACGGACAGGTCAATTATTCGTACTCCACCAGCAGACGGAACGACAACAACGGACTCGGCGAATACAACTATGATTTCGACCAGCCGCATGTTTTCAATATTTTATTCGGCTACGAGTTTGATAACGAATGGTCGTTCTCCACCAAGTGGAAGTATGCCACGGGTCGCCCGAAAGATTCGTACATCGTTCATGCGGATATCTTCAACAATCCGGACTATCTCCGGTATTCGAAAGAGATCACCGACAACAATACCGAACGACTTCCCGATTTTCACACGTGGAATATCCGCGTCGACTACCGGAAGCAGTTCGGCAGCGTCGCGCTCGTAGCATTCCTCGACATTCTCAATCTCTACGGACGGCTGAACGTGAACGAAGAGCGCTTCATCGAATTGACCGGCAAGATCGATCCGAAGGGATTTGAGATTCTGCCGTCGTTCGGGATGAAGCTGGAGTTTTAGCCCTCACCCCAACCCTCCTCTTTCAGGGGAGGGAAAATATTTCTCCCCCTGAAAGGGGGAGAATAAGAGGGGGTCGTTTTTCTTGTGTCTGTCATTCCGGCGTACTCCGGAATCCGGAAGTTGATAGAGAGAGTGCGTCCGAACATGCGACGCGCAGTATCCCGTAGGGACGAACTGTTTGTTGCATGATTGGAATTGAAAATGTTTGAGCTCCGTAGGAGCGACCTGTGTATTTCACCACTCATCATTTTGCGTTCTGTAACCGTGTTGTAAATAATGAATATCGAACAAGGAATGCCGAATGAGGAATGAACTACAGGTCGCCCCGATGGGGCTTGATTGTAATATATGGTGCGTTGCTAGAAACAGTGCGCTCCGATGGAGCGCACTTTCTTGTTGGAAGCATACGACAAGTTGAGTCCCGTAGGGACGAACTGTTTGTTGTATGAGCAGAATTGAAAGAGTGTGAGCTCCGTAGGAGCGACCTGATCATTTACAGGTGGAGCCCATCTTTTTTTACCAAAACCCATACTTCTTGATATGCCGGTACGCAAGATAGAGTGCGCCGCCGGTCGCTGCGCCGCTGAACACGATATTCACCGCGCTGTACTTCTGCTGCTGTGCAAGGTTCAGTTTCCACGGCTGGATGAGGTCGATCTCGCTCTGCAGCGTCCAGTCCATTACCGGCGCGGACTGGAATGCCGGCGTACCGAAATATTTTGAGAAAACGTGCGACGGCTCCGCCGCAAGGAGCGAATACTCGAACGACTGTGTGAAGAGGACCGGCTGCTCAGGCAGCCGCAGAAGCGAAAGGGAAGAATCACTTACCTGCACGCGCGATGAATCTTGAGCAGGGGAGGGGAGAGGAATAGCGAAGGAGAATACTATGAAAAGAATCTGATGAAAAATAATATTCCTTAATTTTCGCTTCATGATTTAACTGTTTCTCAATATTGGCTGTCTGAAAGATTGGTAAATGCTAGATGTTAATTTTATATGATTGTCTCACCAAAGAAATTATGTACTCAATTTCATCTTCAGATTTTAGATATATTTCGTAATCACCGTTTCCCCAATGACCTATATTTGAAACATCACGAACAATATTTTTCGGATCGTTCAACTTCCCCTTTTTTAGATTAATAAAAATCTTTAGTGCTTTTGTCAATACTACTACATCCGAAATATTGGTTTTTCCTCGAAATGCGATATACTGCTTCATTGGTTTAATTGTTATCTCAGGACTTATAGTTAAAACTAATTCCTTAAATCTATTGTACAACTCAACTGTTTTAGGCTCAGCTATTTTCAAATGCTCAATTTCTGTATATGTTCTTACTTCACGACTAATCGCATCAACAGCTGCACTCTTTTTAGATACAGTTTTAATGGTAGCAGTTGTTGTGATTGGTTTATGTTGATCAAATCGTATCATTTTATTGGAAAAACGTTTTACTTCCCATAGTTCAATCGGTAAGTCTTTGAAATTTATGGATTCTATTTGAAATGTTGTAAAAGAGGGGGAAATAAACACCACTTTTGATTGAGACCAATCAATATCATCTCGTTTTAATGAACCATCACACTTTTCATTGTACTCAAGAATAAAATCCGCTTTGTTATTTAGCATCAATCCTAAATAACTCATTCCTTGGTCTATTACTGAATAGTTTGTTCCTTTTTTGAATTCAATTATTACAAATGATTGAGCATCATTGTCATAAGCAAGCGTGTCTATTCTTAATCCAGCGATTTGAAATTCACTTCTTACAAGTTGCAAACTTAGTAAGGAAGCTAAATTAGCCTCTACAATTTTTTGAATATCCTTTTCTAATTTAAAAGGGTTTTCTTTTATAAGCTCAATTTTATTACCAACATTTTTGTATAACGGCATTTATTTATCCTCTCTGTAATTTATTTATTTGAAACCAATTTAGATTGTTGTTAAAATAAATATCCAATTGTTTCCCCCGCAATATAGTTTCTCCTCTGCACCAATGCAATACGCATTACATTTCCTGCGCGATTGTGTGGGGAGGAATAAGATGCTTTTATCCTTTTCCGTGTGGTTCAATACTCCCCACGCCTCAAGCAGATTCTTCCGATTCTCCGCCTTCGGCGGATCAGCGTCAGAATGACCACGATTCTTTTTGGGATGACTTTACCGGTTATTTCTTTTCGATCAAGTCTCTCAACTTCACCAGATACGGCTCGCCGACAGGTTTTCCCGTTTTGAATACGATCCACATGATGATGCGTCCCCTGCCGTGCTGCATCTTCCCGTCGGAAAAACGGAATGTGAGGCGGGAGGTTGGTTCATGCACGATCACTTCACCCCGCATTTCGCTCGCACTGTTGTTCATCATGTACATGATCCCGAAATTCGATCCGACGCTTTTTCCAGAATTACCGAACGCCGTCACACGCCGCACCTTTGGATTCCACAATTGAAGATTGTTCGGATCTTCGATGAAGTTCCAGACAGATTGAATCTGAGCGTTGATGAGTATGGTTTCTTTTTGTTGCATTTTTTAGCGTGCAATGGAAACCGTTGAAACGGTTTGGGATAGAATTTTTTTTTGCTCGTCAGCCCACGACTTAAGTCGTGGGCTTTCCTGTTTTTTGGCGAAGGAGTCGAAGCATGACTCACTCATCCTTCGACGCGTCTCCGTCACCCTTCGTCTTCGCTCAAGGTGACTAATGAGACTTGCTCAGGATGATTCTTAAATCAAAGCGTACGTAATGCCAAGCGCGATGGTCTCTTTGATCTGTGTCCGTGCCGAAACATTTGCATCGTTGATCAATTGAATATTCAATGTTACCGAGATGATCGAACTCACTTTCGCCGTGAACGAGTTGTCACTCCGCATCACGACAACATCAATATTATTGAACGGCGCAAAGAGTTCCAGTTTTGATGTGAACAAAATGTTCTGCTCAAAAGAAATTTGCGCGTCGGTCACCGATTCAATGCCGCCTTCCGTCCTGTTGTTCTCTATGTATCCCGTCCTCGTCCGCACTTCGCGCAGCGCGGCGCCGAGACGCGTTTTAATTTCCTGCCGGGGTGCGTAACCGATACCGACCGACTGTGTGAGATATGCCGGAGCCCAGAAGCGTGAGAGGACTGTTTTCGTATTTGCAGCGTCGTCATATTTATAGCCGACGTCGAATTGCGTTTTCAGCGTGAACGACGCGTACGGATTGATCACCATGCCGACTTTATATGACAGCACGCTTTCAAACTCAAGTTTATCATCCGTTTTGCGCAGCGGCTTCGATCCGAGGCGCGTCTGTCCGTACGCAAGTTTGTACGTGTTGGACCAGTTCGTCGTTTCGAGATCTTGCACGGATCTTCCGTCTATCACAGTTGTGTACGCCAGTGCATTCTCGCCGCCTCCTGCCCAATCGTTGAATGAAACCTGTGTCGCCGTCAGTCCGGCAACAAGATTGTGCTTCCATGTTGAAGAATCGGTTTGAGAGAATGCAGAGGCGCAGAAGAGGATGAACAAGGAAAGAAATTTTTTCATCATGATCTCCGGAAAATTATTATGGATTATTTAAAGTACAAACGCATTGTCATCGCGAGGAGTCCCGATGATGTTGACGCAAAGCATCCCTCGGATCGGGACGACATGGCGATCTCATTTTCACTCGAAAAAGAGAGATTGCTTCGACAAAAAACGTCTCGCAATGACAAATTATTATTTTGATGCAACTCATGCAGCATCGTGCAATTCTTCCTCGATGCAATACTACTCAATTTCTTTAAAATAAAAAACCCTCGCCGTGGACGAGGGTAAAAAATGGCCAGCGCAAAATCGGCACTCTCAATGAGAGTGTTTTTCTTCCTTTATGCCGCCATCCGGTCATACAATTCGATCTTAGGGAAGTCTATAACAGTTTTAGCTGTATTGTTGAAATAATTGGTGAAAATATTAAGAGCAACATGCGCCACTATTTCACCAATTTCACCGTCAGAATACCCGGCGCTTCGGACAGCAGCGAGATCGGAATCGGAAATAATTCCTCTTTTCTCAACCAATGTTTTTGCAAAAGCAAGAGCTGAGTTTATTTTTACGTCAGGTGTTTTTCCGGTACGACTTGACTGTGCAACATCGCTGTCTAAACCCAATAATTTTGTCCCGATAAATGTATGGGCAGACAAGCAATATTCGCATTTATTCAGTTCTGCTACCAGTAAAGCAATTTGTTCACCGAGTTTGCCTCCAATGGTTCCCTCGCTTAAAGCTCCGCTGAGTGAAAGATAACCATTCAATACTGCGGGAGAGTTTCCCATTGTGCGCATCATATTCGGCACCATTCCTAGTTTTGCAGTAACTGCATCAAACAGGTTTTTAACGTCGCCTGTTGCAGTGTCCGGGTTTAGTGCTTTGATCCTTTGCATATCTGTGCTCCTTAGTGTTGTTTGAAAATGAAATTTGTGAGTTGCACTTCAAACATACAATTTTGCACATCCGAAATACATGGAGTAAATACGCTTCTGGATGGATACGTTGCTGAAAATGGGAGGAAGTTTTCCGGAAAATTAATTACAATGTTTTTGCTCTGTCAAAGCCAACAGTATCTCTGTACTTTTGAGGAGAAACATCGGTATTGTTCTTGAAGAAACGGCTAAAATAGTACTCATCATTAAATCCCAGGTCATGTGCTATTTCTTTAATAGTCTTATCGGTAAGATACAACTCTCTTTTCGCTTCAATAGTAATTCGCTCATGGATCAAACCAGAGAGTGTCTTATCATAATGCATTTTTACTATGCGGTTTAATGCTTTGGCACTGATATTCAAAAGTTTAGCATATTCACTGGGCAAACGTTTTGATTTAAAGTGAGTTTCTATTTGATCTTTAACATGCTGAAGGATAAAAGGTTCTTTTGCATTGACAAGTTCTTCATTTGCGGAAGTGTTGGAATTCGATTTGATTCGAGATGCATGAATAAGAAAAATTTTAAGGTAAGAAATCAACAACTCGGAATAGGCAAGATTGGAATTTTCCATTTCACTCTTCATTTTCTCAATAATATCTGAAAAAATCTGGCTGTCGGATTCCTGCAACACTATAAACGGAGGCTCATAGATGTTATTGAACAGTACTCCATTGCAAGCGACCTCTTTTTGGTGTTTAAAAATGCAAAAAAAATCAGGATGAAAATGTATCACCGTCATGTTCAGCATTTCCGGTTTCTGCAGCATGAACGGCTGATACGGACTGAAGCACATCATTGTATTACTGTTGAATGAATATTGAGAAAAGTCAACCTTCAATGTTCCGCAGCCATTTGTAATCCAAACTATCGTGTAATAGTTGAATCGTGAAATATGGTCAAATGGATTACTTCCATCCGTTTGAAATATCTTGAATGCCAATTCACCGCTTTGTGAATTAACTAGCGTGTGTTGTCTGCTCATATGCTGTTGGATTTGTAAGATATAAATAAATGTAAATAATAAAATGGACAAAGCGTACAGAAGGATGGACAATTTGCATCGAGCGGAGATCTATAAACGATGTGTGCTTGCCATGCTTTAAAATAAAAAACCCTCGCCGTGAACGAGGGTTTTGCTGTTATACAGTAGTATCGTTGTTACACTTTGGATACTTTCGCTGCCTGAAGACCTTTTGCGCCCTTTTCAACTTCGAATTGGACTTTGTCTCCCTGGTTCAGCGTTTTATAACCGTCGCCAACGATGCTTTTATAGTGCACAAATACATCTTCGCCGCTTTCGCGGGAGATGAAGCCGTACCCTTTAGCATTGTTGAACCATTTCACGGTCCCTGTTTCCATAGGTTGCTCCTCTATGATGTGACAAAAAAACCTCACTGAACGAAAATTTCCAGCGAGGGTACCACCGGCATTGGTGCCACTTTAACGCATTTCGTGTGAGTCCGAAATTTTGTGTCTGCCGATCCGCTGTTGTTCAGGGAGGTTCCACTGAGCATCAGGAGCGCATAACATTCCCGCCATCTCGACGGAAGCATTATAAGTGCATCAACGGTGTTACTGTTAATTGCGAGACTAAAATATCGTCTTTAGGAACAAGACGCAAGAGATATTTTTGTTATGTGATGTACCACATTAAATAGAGGCGCTATTTCCCTCAATTATCGCAGGTTGAATTATTCAACACCGCCGCACATTACACGGCATCTTCGCCTGTTTCCTCGGTCCGCACTCTGATCACTTCTTCCACTGACGATACAAAGATCTTCCCGTCGCCGACCTCGCCGGTCTTAGCGTGCTTCAGAATGACATCGATCGCTTTGTCGAGGTCTTTGTCGGCGCAGACGATCTCGATCTTCACTTTGGGAAGGAAGTTGATCGTGTATTCGGACCCGCGGTAGATCTCACTGTGCCCCCCTTGCCTGCCGTACCCTTTTACTTCCGTCACCGTCAACCCGCGGAAACCGATCTCCTGCAACGCTTCGCGCACTTCGTCGAGTTTATGGGGACGGATGATCGCTTCGATTTTTTTCATATCGGTATATCAACAATTGATTTTCAAAAATAAGTGATTGAACAGAATCAAAATAGCGTATCGTTCTGTGAAGTTCAATACTTTACCCGGAAAAAAGAATGCAGACAAATCCTTCCTTGAGATTTGTCTGCATGTGATCGGTTCATTACCGCGACATCGGGCTCTTGGAGAAATCGGGGTATGCTTCCATACCATGTTCGCCGATATCCAGTCCTTCCGCTTCTTCTTTTTCGGAAACACGCACGCCGAGAGTGAATTTGATGATGTACCACACGACAAGCGATACGACAAACGTGAATGCACCGACCGCTGCAATTCCCGTCAACTGTGCAGTCAACAATTTCATCCCGCCGCCGAAGAAGAGTCCATTGCCGGTCGTATTTGGGATAAATTGGTCCTGTGCGAACAACCCGACGCAAATAGTTCCGAACACTCCATTAGCAAGGTGCACTGCAAGTGCACCGACAGGATCGTCCAATTTTAATTTGTCGAAGCCGAGCACTGCAAAAACAACGATGATCCCGGCAAGTGTTCCGATGATAAGAGAACTCTCGACGCTGATGAATGCACACGGCGCGGTGACTGCAACCAGTCCTGCAAGCAGTCCGTTGATCGTCATGCTGAGATCCGGTTTGCCGAGAACGATCCATGCGATCGCGGTGGATGAAAGCAATCCCGCAATGCCCGCACTGTTCGTCGTGATGGCAATGCGTGAGATCGCTTCAGGATCTGCCGCCATCGTGCTGCCCGGATTGAATCCGAACCAGCCGAGCCACAACACAAGAGCACCGGTAACCGCGGATGTCATGCTGTGCCCCGGTATGGGATGTACTTTTCCATCCTTGAATTTACCGATGCGAGGTCCGAGTACGATCACGCCTGCAAGCGCAGCCCATCCACCGACAGAGTGAACGACAGTTGAACCGGCAAAATCCCAGAATCCTAAACTGGCAAGCCATCCGCCCCCCCAGATCCAATGTCCGGTGATCGGATACATGATGCCGACAAGGACGAATGAGAAGAGGATGAACGAAATATATTTTATCCGCTCGGCAACCGCTCCCGAAACAATTGTTGCCGCCGTTCCGGCGAAGACAAGCTGAAAGAAAAATTTAGCGAGCAACGGAACCGTTGCCCAGCTCATAGCAGAATAGACACCGCTGTACGCATCGCCGGATGCCGGACTGTTGTCCGCACCGCCGACACCATATAAGCCTTCAAGACCGATAAATCCCGTCCCGTTCCCGAACATAAATCCCCAGCCGATGACCCAGAACGCCAGGGAGGAAACGGCGAAGACAATGAAGTTTTTAGAGAGAATATTGACAGTGTTCTTTGACCGCGCAAAGCCTGACTCGACCAAAGCGAATCCGAGATTCATGAAGAAGACAAGCATGGCAGTGATCAAAACCCACAGGGTATCGACAACAACTTTTGTATCCATGATAATGATAACTCCTTTATTGATAAAAAATGTTTACACAATGATCGGCGTTACACCGCTTCGTCGCCTGTTTCTTCCGTGCGGACGCGGATGACCTCTTCGACCGCAGAGACAAAAATCTTTCCGTCACCCACTTCGCCGGTTTTTGCTTTTTTCAGGATGATCCCGATCGCTTTTTCTGTCTCTTTATCCGCACAGACGATCTCAATTTTTGTCTTCGGCAGAAAATTGATCGTGTACTCGGAGCCGCGGTAGATCTCGCTATGTCCCATCTGTCTGCCGTACCCTTTCACTTCGGTCACGGTCAATCCGCGGAAGCCCGCTTCCTGTAACGCCTCGCGGACCTCGTCCAGTTTGTGCGGACGAATAATTGCATCTATTTTTTTCATGGTGCCTCAACATTAGTATTAAAATGTTCTGTTAATTGTTTCAAAATGTCACTATCGCGCCAAGTGTCAGGGTCAACTGAGATTTCTCCTTTGCAGGTGTGCCGGAGTCGAAGTACGTAACATCGGACATATCATCTCTCACCTCGGCGCGAACAATAAGATTGTCCCACGGCTTATACTCGTACGTGCCGGTGAATTCAGAGAGTTTTTGAGCCGCACCTGTGGAGAGAGGTCCGAAATTGCTCGCATCATTGTACATCTCATACCGGAGAGCGATCGCTGATTGTGCGCCGAGAGTGTATTTCGCGTAAATCGCTTCACCTTTCCACGTTGCCAAACCTGCCGCCACACGCTCTTCGCCATAATCAAAGTCGACAGCAAGCGCAAGGTCATCCATCAGTGTGTGGGTTACAATGACGTTGTATACATTTCTCTTTCCCACGACAGCGGGTTCAGATGCTTCCACACCGCTGATGCCGCAAAGAATGATACTTGTAGATGGCAGGACGGCATAGTTCACCATCAACCCCAATGTTTTGAACTTGTTGTTGTCGGAAATTGAATTCCAGCCGTTCAATATGCTTACCGTAGCAGTGAGATTACTCATAACAGGATAACTCAATCGCGCCCCTGTATGATAGAATGGAATTGCCCATCCGAAGAGGATTGAGCGGGAATAGTTCCAGTTGTCTTTGGATTCAATGACTTCAAATCCCATATGTGTGACAAATTTGCCGACATCGACTGTCAGCCCATCGCCAACGGGAACGACGACGGTCAAATATGCCTGCTGGAAAATACCGGTATCGACTCTGAATCCGACCGGCTCGGCTTTTTTGGTGAATGCAACTTCAGCAAAAGCAAGATTGAACTCGTTATCCGTCGGGTCGAAGACCCGGATCGGATTTTTCAATGTGACGGGACCTGCAAGGTTTTTTATATAGTATCCGTCAAAAAAACCGCTGTATGTGATGGGGGATGCGGTCGTGCCTGCATCCTGGGCTTGAACAAGTGCGATCATGTAAACGAGCGCACAGGCACCTGCCGTGAGAATCCTGGAATATGAACGAAACATAATACCCTCCTGGTAAATAATAAAATGGACCGTGATTGCATTTCATCCCGAAAAGCGGGGAACACCGAGCGGCGGAAGGGTGACGCCGAAGATTTATCGCGGAATGTATCTCCGCCATATCTCCTTAATCAATTAGGTATAATATATAATTACCTTACTAATTAAGTAATCTTGTTAATAAAGATAATAAATTAAGTTTCGCTGTCAAGTACTTTTTTCGGAAAAATATCCCGCGTTGCTTTTTGCCGTTCGATGCACTAACTTCCCAGCGAGCATCATAAACAGGAGTTTTTTGTATGGTTCTTCATCACACGTTCATCGACACCGCAAAACAGTACGGCAATAAAATGTACATCATCGACCGTACAACGAATCGACGGATCACGTATTCGCGCGCATTGATCGCCTCGCTGATCCTTTCTGAAAAATTGCGGAAGTACGATCCCGGTTTCATCGGCATCATGGTGCCGACATCGGCGGGCAGCATTCTTTCCATACTCGCATCGCTGATGAGCGGACGCGTACCGGTGATGATCAATTATTCAACCGGTGCAGCGCAGAATTGCGAGTACGCGCAGAAGAAGTGTGCATTCAAAACGATCATCACGTCAAAAGCGCTGCTGGAAAAGATCCAGTGCCCCGTTGTTCCGGGCATGGTCTTTCTTGAAGACATCATGGCGAGCATCGGCATTGTGGATAAACTGAATGCGGCGCTCCGTGCAAAACTTCCGACGCCATTATTGAAGAAAACTGTCGCGCAGGGACACGAAGAAGACAACATCGTCATTCTCTTTACCAGCGGAAGCGAAAAAGATCCGAAGGCTGTTCAACTCACGCACAAGAACATCATCGCAAATCTCAAGAGTCTGGAACAGGTGTACGAATTCTCGTCCGCCGATTCCATTCTCGGCAACCTTCCTCTCTTCCATGTGTTCGGACAGACCGCGCATCAATGGCTGCCGATCTGGTGCGGCATGACCGTGGTGACGTACGCGAATCCGCTCGACTTCAAAGGTGTGTGCGACGTTGTTCGGGAAGAAAAGGTGACCATCATGGCCGGGACGCCGAGTTTCTTCTGGGGCTACGTCAACAAATCCAATCCCGGCGATTTTGAAAGTTGCCGCATCATGCTCGCCGGCGCGGATAAGTGTCCCGATGCACTCAGAAAAATATTCATGGAGAAGCACGGCAAAGTACTGTTGGAGGCATACGGCTGCACCGAAACAAGTCCTGGTTTGACAGTAAATACTCCCCAGCACAATCGCCCCGGGAGTGTCGGCAGGCCGCTGCCCGGCGTGCGCGTACGCGTGGAGAATTACGAAACGGGCGAGGAGTGCAAAGTGCGCGAGACAGGAAAGATACTGGTGAGGGGGGACAACATTATGAAAGGGTACTTTGACGACTTTGAAAATACATCGCTCGCTTTCCGCCACGGCTGGTACGACACGGGGGATATGGGTTGGGTTGACGAAGAAGGATATTTGTGGCACGTAGGGCGATTGAAACGATTCGTGAAGATCGGCGGCGAAATGGTCTCGCTGATCAAAGTGGAAGATGTGCTGGATAAAATACTGCCGGAAGGGGCAAAGTGCTGCGTTGTCGAAATTCCCGACCAGACAAAGGGTGCGCGCATCGTTGCCGCGGTGACGCAGCAGTTGGACGAAAAAGAGATACTCAAAAAAATGTCCGAGCAATTGCCCAACATCGCTCTCCCGAAAAATTTTGTTGTCATTCCCGATCTGCCGCAAATGGGAAGCGGCAAGATCGATTTCCGCACCACGACGAATATGGTGCGGGATATGGTATCGAAGTAATGGTAAAAACAGTGATGCCATGACTATGAGTCATGGCATCACTGATAAAAAATATTGATGCTGTTATTTCATCAGTGTCATTTTAATACTCTTTGTAAAACTACCTGCCGTCATGCGGGTAATATACAAACCGCTGGCAGAATTTCTTGCGTTCCATTCAACCGTATAACTCCCAGCAGATTTTTGTTCGCTTAATTATGCCGTGCCTTCATATCCAAGCGTATTCAACACTATTTAATTAAAATCATTTTTTTTGTTTCTGCTTGCTCGCCGATTTTTAGTTGATAAAGATATGTTCCGGTTGCGACTAATTCTCCGTTTTCATTTTTGCCATCCCAAGTAATCGTATAGTTTCCAGATGGTTGAAATTCAGTAATCAATGTTTTTATGGTACGTCCAATCATATCATATATATTTATCGTAACATAATTTTCTTTTTTTATTTCATATCTAATATTTGTCGTTGGATTAAATGGATTTGGAAAATTTTGAGATAAATGAAATTGAAGTGGAATTTTTTCTCCTTCGTTACTTCCAATACTGGTTGTTCCAATTGAATCTAATTTGAAAGTTATACTTACACTTCCGAAATTGTCGCTAAGATTACCGCCGTCCATAAAGAAAAGATAACCGTCAAATCCAGTTGGTGAGAAAAGAGATACTGATTGGTTATCTCTGAAAGTTTCATAAACAGCGTGACCAGCAGGCCATTTAGCAGAATTTTCTCCAGTTGTAGCCCAGAAAAATACCCCATCGATATCACCCCCGGCGTGTGGTTTAGAAATAACTTCTGTTGTAATAGTGTAATAACCTTTCGACAATTTTACGGGTAACATTCTTTTTGCTGAATCACCAACGATGACAGTATGTTGATTTGGATAAACTGTGAAAGTATTATTTGTACTATAGTTATAAACAAAATGCCCGCCGCTTTCGATTGTACCGATATGTAAGTCATTTGATTTCATAGTAAGTTCTACCGGTTGAAGACCAGAGGGTAATACAAATGTATTTAATATGGCACCGTTTGAAGTATCAATTTGATATATTTTTCGATTAATGTGATTTGATAACCATAGTTTTCCGTTATAGTACGCCACTCCAATAAACCAGCCAGAAGACTCAGCAATAGGTAATTGTTTAATAATCGTTCCCGTTAAAGGATTAATTTTAAAAATTGTTTTCTGATATTCATCGGTATGCCATAATGCTCCGGCGCCATATGCAAGTCCCTGAGGTCCTGATCCTGGTGACTTTATCTTATGTATAACTTTCCCATTTTTAGTATCGATTTTGTAGAGTGAATCAGTTCCCCATTCACTTATCCACAGGTTAGATCCATCCCAGCATAAACCCCTTGCCTCTTCGTTATAACTAGGATTGGGGGAGATTTGCAGTTTAAATGAATCAATCTTTGATCCGGAGGAAGCACTGCATTTGTAAACCCAATAACCATAATGTAGCGCAAATAAAGTATCGTTATTTTGATACTCAATTTCCGTCCAATCTGGAATTTTAAACAACTTCGTAAGTTGTTGCGATTTTGTGTTGGCAAATGCAATCACAAGAAGGAGAAAGATAATATGGTAATGCCGCATAAGACACCTCTCTTTATGGGTTTTAGAAATTTGTTGATAGTTGTACATCAATGATAACTCTAACCAATCGAGAGGACTTGCCGAAAAACTTAAAATTATTTTTAGAAATGTTGTATTACGGTAGGGTTACTTTGCCAGCGCTTCCCATCCCAGTATTCCACGCGCCGCTTGAGGTTGTTGAGGTATGTCGAATCGATCGTGCTAACAATTTTACCCGATTTTTTGAACGATTCGTGTGTTTGGTAAGTACCATCGGAGGCTTTTACTGCTTGAACAACGAGGTTTCTGTCAAATGTATAGTCAAAATCCCAACTTTTGCTGCCATCACCGCTCATCGCACGTATAATGATTGCATTATTCGATTGAGACGCTTTTAAAGCTCCCGCCCGAAAAGCATCTGAGGCAAGGTCAATATCTGATAAGGGTAATCTCACATAGTAAATTTCTCCGGGAGATGTGGGTAAGCCAAATCCGGGCGTGTGGCTTGATTCGATCTCTCCGATAATTTTTGACGGATCGATCACAACGAAGACTGCATACGATGAATATTTTTTCTTTTCGAATTCCTCCACATCGCATGTACCCGCGAGAAAAAGATATTCCTTACCGTCCGTAAGCGTATCCCGAAACATCACACTTAAATTACCAAAATGATAAAATTCGCCGAGTACCTCTCCGCTTGAATTCAAAACACTAAGAATTGAAGGAGACCGTCCATTTGATGAATTGAGAACAATCAGTTTTTCTCCATTTTCCATATTTGTCATAACATCAACGCTGTGCGAAAAAAATCGTTCAGCGTAATTTCTTTCTCTAAATGTTACGGGACTATTTGGGACATATTCAAATTTCAACAAATTATCATCATCATACACATTGAGTTTTGAAGAATTATTGTTGTCATTGACTGTTGGCGCTGATGCTAAAAATTCTTTTTTACCGTCGTTGTCAATATCGCTGAGTAAGAATGGCTTGCTAGAGAATACATACTTCATATTTATATCACGCACTGTTTGTGCAGGAAACTTCCACAACGGCTCATATTCTTTATTTCGAATGATAACGAGGTTGTTGTCTTCATCGTACGCCAGATTGTCCGGATTAGTATCCATTTTTGCCGGCGTCAATATCAAATAAAATGCTGCAACAAATGCGATCAGCGCGATCGTTGAGCTTCCTGCCGCAACCGGATGCCTCTTTGCCGAGTAAATCACTTTCCCCAAAAATGTCATCGGCAGTTCTTCGTAGAATTGAAGATCAGAATGTTCTTTTGTAATAATATGCTCTTCAATCCGGGCTATGGATTGGGTAGAAGTAGCAGATTCTTCAGAAATGCTTTCCAATTTTGTATTCAGATTCGTATAAAACGTGCGGATGCGTTCCAGCGTCTCTCTGCATCCGTGGCATTCAGCCAAATGTTGTTCTATATACTCTTTAGTGATGCCGTCACTTTGAGTGATAGCATCACTATCGGGATTGAGAGCGTATTGTTCAAGTATATGTTCTTCGATATGTTTCATACTATAATTTCTTGGCAATCAATCGTACTCGCCGAATTATTTTTTCTAAACCTTGCAAAAATTTTTAGAACCTTCGCAAGGTTAGTTGTTATTTCCGTATCTCTTTTGCCACTTCGTCACATGTTAACTTAAACAAATACTCCAGCCGTGATCTATGGTGTTCCTTATAGTCTTCAACAGACAAACCGGGGAGACGATTTTTCAATGATGAATATAGTGACTGACCATCTGCTGAGCCGGAAAGAAGCATGTATTCCAATCGGGTTGTAATCACATCGAAATAAACCCCGTACGTTGCGTCGTTCGTTTTTCCATTGCCAACATAGTGAAGATAAAATCGATGTTGTATCCGATTGATGGCAGAGTGCATCGTTTCTTTGACTACTCGTTCATCGTGCTTCTGCGTGATCTCGCCTTCCATCGTAGCAAGCATCGCTTTCCGTGCATAGAGGGAACGGATCGTCAATGCCACCTGCAGTACGCTGACCATACGAGCATATTCATTCTGCACTCTGAGTTTGCGCGCCAATGTCCCGACGATCTCCAGCACGTTTTCATTTCCCCGTACACTTTCTGCAAGAAGATGCTCCAACGTCTGCTCATCGAATTTCGGAAGGTGTTCCAGCGGATCGCATAATGTCGGTGCGAGATACACTTCGCCGAATCGCTCGATCTCCGTATAGTTTCCCAACGAATGAACAGCAAGCCGCACGTTGCGGATGATGCGTGACAGCATCGGATCTGAGTCATGATATGATCTTGCAATTCCGTCATTCACTTTCGTAAAGACCAGACGACGAAGATGGGGGAAGAGTTCTGTGCTATCGAGAGTTGAAATATCGAATGCAGAAAAATAGGCGTTCAAGGCAATGAACGAATTTGTTTCATCTCTCCGAAACAGATCGGCAATGCAGTCATACGCGGCATCTTCGATTGGCAAGTGAAAGAATTCCCTGTTCAGCGAACCGGAGGCTGCTTTTCCTTCCAAAAATGTTACGGCGATAGCGTGGCTCAGCATAACAACTTCGTTTAGCTGTGCCGGAGTATGCGTTTTGTCCAGCAATGCGGTAAGATTTTTTCGCAGGTGCTCGACCAGTGTATGAATCTTCCCCATAAGAATTGCTCTAAAATGAAAAAACGTTCGCCCATTATCAACATTTCTTTTTGAAAGAGAATAGAAGTGCATCTATAGACATCATTTCATATTTTTATTCAAGATTCATTCATTAACCCCAAGAGTATCGTATGAAAAAATATTTTCTACCAATTTTGTTAATCACAATTTTCCTTCGGCTCTTTTCAGAAGAGGGAATGTACCCTCTCTCCGAAATTCACAAGATCAATTTGAAGTCGAAGGGATTTAAGATCACCGCAAAAGATATTTACAATCCCAACGGTGTCAGTCTTGTTGATGCAAGTGTGAATGTCGGCGGAGCGAGCGGGTCATTCATTTCGCCGGAAGGATTGATCATCACGAACCATCATGTTGTCTTCGGCGCGGTGCAGCAGGCAAGCACCGTGGCAAATGATTATGTAACGAACGGTTTCGTTGCACGCTCGCGTGAAGAAGAAATTCCGTCAAAGATCATCACCGTGCGCATTATTGATTCGTACCGGGATGTTTCAAAAGAAATCCTCGCCGGAGTTTCCGATACAACCAACGCTATTGATCGAACAAAGATCATGGAAAAAAATTCCCGTGCGTTGGTTGCGGAGGCTGAGAAGAATCAAAAAGGGATTACCGCATCCGTTGCTGAAATGTTTGCAGGCAAAACATACGTTCTCTTCGTTTATAAAACGATCAAGGATGTCCGCCTTGTCTATATTCCGCCCCGCGCGGTCGGCGAGTTTGGCGGTGAGGATGACAATTGGGTGTGGCCCCGTCACACGGGAGATTTTTCGTTCATTCGCGCGTACGTGGGGAAGGACGGGAATCCTGCCGAGTATTCACCAGAGAATGTTCCGTTCAAACCGAAGAACTACTTTCGTGTCAATCCAAACGGTGTGGATGAAAATGATCTTGTCTTCATTCTCGGCTATCCGGGACGCACATTCCGCCACCAGACATCGTTCTATCTGGAATACGAACGCGATATCCGCCTCCCGTACATTCAGGAACGGAATGCATGGATGATTGCACAGATGGAGGCAGCCGGCAAAAACAATAAAGATGTCTACCTGGCACTCTCGGCGAGAATGAAAAGTCTGGCAAATGTTGAAAAGAACTACCGCGGCAAACTGAAAGGATTCAATAATATTCCGCTTGTGCAGAATAAACAAAATGAAGAAACAGAGCTGCAGGAATATATTAATGTTGATAAAAACCGGAAAGAGAAATACGGCAATGTCCTGTCGGAGATCAAAGCGGTCTATGATGAGATGCGGAACGATGCACACCGCAGCAACATCCTCAGCAGTATCGTCAGCAGTTCCTCATTGCTGACAATCGGCAGCACGTTGATCAAATTTACGGAAGAACGGCAGAAGCCCGATGCCGAGCGCCAGTCGCTCTATATGGATAAAAATATACCGCAGATACGGCAGCAGCAGCGATCCGGTCTGCGAAGTTTTCACCTCCCGATTGATAAACTGTTTTTAACGCAGATCCTTACAGACGCATCGCTATTTCCTGAGGACCAACAGATATCGGCGGTGAGATCGTTGACCGGCAAGACCTCTATCGGAAAATTTATCGATTCAGCATTTGCATACACTAAACTTGCCGATACCGTATTCCTGAACAGAGCGATGGAGATGACGCCGCAAGAATTGAAGAACGAGAACGATCCGCTCCTCAATTTTATGTTCATGCTCTCCGCCGATTTGGAGATGCAAAATTCGGTGAGCCGCAAACGGACGGGAGAATTGAACCGGCTGATGGGAAAACTCGTTGATGTAAAACAGGAATGGAAGAAGAAAGATTTTATTCCCGATGCAAACTCCACGCTGCGTCTGACATTCGGAAATATCCGCGGCTACAGTCCGGCAGATGCGATTTATTATTCGCCGATCAGTACGCTGAAAGGGGTCATCGAAAAAACGAACGACAGAGAAGAGTATAACACACCGAAGAAGACCAGAGAGTTGTATCAGAAAAAAGATTTCGGCAGATACAAGCATGCGAAGTTGAACGACATTCCCGTTGCCATGCTGTACGATATGGATACGACAGGCGGAAACTCCGGCAGTCCGGTATTGAATGCCAAGGGAGAACTGGTCGGAGTCAATTTCGACCGTGCATTCGAGGCGACGATCAATGACTTTGCATGGAACCAAAGTTACAGCCGCTCCATCGGTGTCGACATTCGTTACGTACTATGGAACGTCGAAAAAATTGGCGAGGCAGATTTTTTATTGAGGGAGATCGGCATAAAGTAGCAGCGTTCGACTTTACCGGTACTTTTCATAAAGCCGGGATCTCATCTCGGCTTTTTTTATTTTAAAAAATTCTAACATGAAAAGTCTCATTCTGTGGCAAAATTACTCAATGGATGGTCTGAATACGCGATATAAAACATTGATATTACACCGCATCTTGGGTATATTAATGCGAAAGAAAGAATAATCATCCATGCCTGTCCCAGATAAAGAATCGCAAAAAAAGATGATCGGCGAACTGCTGAAGAACGCCGACAAGCATATCAAATCCGCCGAATGGAACAAGGCGCTCGACGAGGTCGGGAAAGCGCTCGCCATCGAGCCGAATAATATGTACGCGCTGGCGTACAAAGACCGCATCAACGGGTCGATCGCTGAAGAAAAAAAGAAAGCGGAAGAGGAAAAAGTCAAAAAACTTTCCGAAGACCAGAAAAAATCTACGGAAACGGCAAAGGACGAGAAGAAGCAGGAGCCGGTAAAAGAGGAAAAGAAGCAGGAAGAGAAGAAATCCGAAGAGAAAAAGACCGAAGAGAAGAAACCGGAGGAGAAGAAAGAGGAGAAAAAAGGAGAGCCGGCAAAACAAGAAACAAAACCCTCCGCAAACGCAAAGGATGATTCGGCGGCGCGTGTCGATTCATTGCGACAAGAGTTTTCCGCAACACAGGCAAAACTGCAGCGTGAAGTCGCCCAGTTGACCATGCAGGTAAAAGAGGCGCAGGCATTAAAAGAAGCAACCGAAAAAACTCTGAACGGTCAGATCGTTGCACTTCAGCAGCAATTGACAGACATAAAGCACAATGCCAGCAAAGCGGATCACAAGGATGTTGATGCGCTGAAAAAAGAAATTGAAACGTTAAAAAGCAAACATCAGAAAGAACTGGACAGCGCCCGTGAGATAGTGAAGGCGGAAAATCTGGCGCAAATTGCGACAATGCAGAAAGAACTTGAGGTCTCAAAAGCGTCGGCATCTCCTGCGGCGATGAAAGCACAGGGTGAAGCGATCCTTCGTACCATGTTCCAGAAAGCGTGGAAAGACGGGACGATTTCGAACGATGAACGTCAGCTGATGGAAGTGCTCAAGAGTGCAATCGAAATGCCCGACCAGAAATTTGCCGAGCTCGAAAAAAGCACTAAAGGTGAAGCATACGTCAGTGCGCTCCGCAGCGTCTGGTCGGACGGTCTTGTCACGCCCGAAGAATCCGATTTTCTCCAATCGCTCCGCGACAAACTCGGCATCCCCGCCGACGAGCATTTCAAACTCGAAAGTCAGATAAGGAAAGAATTGAAGAAATAATTGCCCCTGCGGGACGGCGTTAACGCCGTCCTACCGCTTTTCCTTTCATCAACTTCTCAGTATACACATCGCACAGCCGGTTCTCCACATCCAAATGATAGATGTATGTCGGATAGTGGACTTTTCGTACCGTGAAATATTTCTCCACCCTTGTATAAAAATCAAAATCTTCTCCGAAGGGGATTGCACTGAATGTTTTCACCCTGCGTAATACTTTCCGATGAAAAAAGAATGTCCCGCCGACATGACATTCGCTGAGGTGAATTTTCTTTTTCGGATCAGTGAGGTCGACGACGTATTGCTTCTTTTTCGGTCCGACCAATGTCATTCCGCCGTGGAGAAAATCGACCGATGGATATTTCTCCAAATATTTTACCCGCCGTTCAAGATGCGCCGGTGCAAGTTCATCGTCGGAATCGAGAAAGCAGAGATAGTCCCCGGATGCACGCTGCATTCCCGTATTGCGCGCGCTTGCAAGACCTGCATTCGGTTGGAAAAAATATGTTATTCTTCCGTCTTTGTTAATGTATTCATCTATCAACGTTCTCGTCGCATCATCACTTCCGTCGTCAATAACAATCAACTCCCAATCGGGAAATGACTGTTTCAGCACGGAATTGATCGCGCGAGGGAGCAAGGCTGCTCTATTGTATGTGCATAAAATAATGGACACCATCACGTACCAATATCATTCAATTTTGATACTCATGCAATTTTGTCGTCACGATAATCCGGATTTTTTCGTAACAATTGTAACTGCAACTCCGTACATTGAGCAATCATTTTTTAAGGAATTCGAGTGAAATTACTGCCGCTTCTCCTCCTTGCTCCATCATTCCTCTTTGGTCAAACTCACACATTATCCGGACTTGTGCTGGATGATGAAACGATGCAGCCGCTTCCGTCAGCCACCATTCGTATCGCCGGCACTTCAAAAGGAACAGTGACCAATTCGCAGGGACAATTCCGTTTCGCTTTGCCGAAAGGGAATGTAACGCTTGCTGTCAGTTATTTGGGATATAAATCCGATACACTCAGGATCGTTTTGACAGAGAACATTTTCAAAGCCATTCGCCTGCGGCAGAATGCAATTCAATTGGCAGGAGTGACTGTAACGGATGAAGATCCGGCGTACGAGATCATCCGCCGTGCGATCGAGAGCAAGAAGAAATGGATGTCGCAGCTCAAAACATTCGAAGGACAAGCATTCAATAGAACGCAGTTTCGTACGGACAGTTCCATTGCTGCGATCACCGAAGCGTATTCGGTCCTCTACTGGAACAGGGATGATTCATTGCGCGAAGTGGTGATCCAGCAGAAACAGACCGGTAATCTTCCTCGCGGTATGGTCTCTTCACGCGTCGGTACGGTCATCAATTTCAATGATGATCAGATCAAACAGGGGGGATTCACATTTCTCGGACCGACATCACCCAATGCATTTGATTATTATGATTACAAATTGCTTTCGACTCGATCAATGGACGATTTCGACATCTATGAAATTCAATTGATCGCGAAGTCGACAGTTGTTCCACTCTACAAAGGGACGATCTCCATTGCTTCACGCTCATACGCGGTGATGGAGGTTGACGTTGTGCCTAACGAAGCGTTCACTCAGCCGTTCGTCACAATGAAGAACGTACGGTACAAGCAACTCTTTCGCCTCACAGAAAACAAATACTGGCTCCCCGCAAACTACCGTTTTGAAGCGACATTCCTGATCAGCGTCATGGGAATTTCATTCCCTGCGTTCGGTATCGAGCGTGATGTTGTCATCTACGATTATGCGATCAATCCCGAATTTCCCGACAGCATCAAGCGGCTGAGCAAATTCACAGTCGATTCTTCTGCCACGAAGTACGATTCGACATTCTGGACAGAGCACGACGTTCTTCCGCTGACGGCTGAACAGGACACCGCGTACAAAACGCTCGACAGCACGCAAACACTCGACAAAAAATTTGCACCGCGTGGTGCGACAGTCTCCGTGCTCAACTTTATGGGAAGTTCTGCGGGCATGGCAGATATATGGTTTAATCGTGTGGAAGGATTCCACCTCGGCGCAAGTTCATCGGTTGACTCCATCTTTTCCAACGATCTCACAATACGCGGCGGACTCGGATACGGTTTTGCGGACAAAGAATGGAAATACAATGCGGGAATAGCTCTACACTTTGGGAGCGGTCAATCACAAGGAACGATCGCCGGTTTTGCGAACATCATCCAGACACGGAAGATCTTCACAATCAATGCCGA
This sequence comes from Ignavibacteriales bacterium, assembly GCA_016182545.1. Classification (GTDB taxonomy): domain Bacteria; phylum Bacteroidota; class Ignavibacteria; order UBA10030; family UBA8401; genus SpSt-333. The sequence continues at coordinate 8,477 of JACPGG010000153.1, read as the reverse complement.
TCTCTACGACAAGCACATCAACATGCCGCTGACGATCTTCAGCGGATTTCTCATTAACAGCTTTACCGCCCTCATCAGCAAAGATGATGTGTACGATTATTACCGGTCGAAAGGTATCAGCGCATCATTGACGTATGTTCCGGTTCCCTCCACACGCATCTCTCTCGGTGCAGTAGCGGAACAACAACTTTCGTTGTATGAGAATACCTCCTTCGCATGGTTTGGGAAAGGGCGATCGTATCGTCCGCATCCGCAAATAGCGGACGGACAATTCAACACCGTGCGCCTTTCAACATCATTCAATCCGTCAGGAATTCTTTCGTTCGTCAAGGATGCGTTCACTGCATCGGCCTACGTTGACCATACATCGCCTTCGCTCGGGAGTGATTTCAACTATACACAGGCATATATGAGATTGCGAGGGAAGATCAGCACGATGAACAGGGAAGAATTATTGTTTCCGCCGTCGCTGAATTTACTTCTAGCAACCGGAGTTACAAGCGGCAACCTTCCGCCGCAGCGCTACTTTACACCGACGACGAACCTCATGGCGTTCACTCCGCTCGGAACATTGCTCGGCGCCCACACGCGGGAATTTTACGGCGATCATTTTGTCACGGCATCCATTGAACATAATTTCCGCCGCGTGTTGTTTGCTCCGGTCGGTAGTACGTGGCTGATGGAATCGAATTTGGAATTAGTGATCGGCGGGACTGTGTCACGCTACTGGCTCTCGAGCGATGCGCTGCGTGTGGTGACATTCCCCGCGAAAGATACGAACGGCTGGTATTATGAAGCGAGTATTGGAATACAGAATATTTTCGACGTGTTGCGCGTTGATGTGACGCGGAGATTCAGATCGCCGAAAGATATTGTCATCTCACTGACCGTTTCTGATTTTATTACGGGATTTATTCCTGAACAGTAAACTGTGACGTTACATTGTTTATTGAATGAGAATTTCTTGTTTGCTCTCGTCAAACTGTACGTCGAATCGCAGTAACGGTTCTTCCGCCGGTCCCTGAATCACTTTTCCATCAGCCGCACTATATTGTGAACCATGAAACGGACAGATAAAAAGACCCTCAGTCGGGCCGTTTACTTCTGCACCCATGTGCGTACATTGTGCGGCAAATGCGGAAAAATGTTTTTCGCCACTCCGCACGATTAGAATGACATTGCCACCATTCACAGCCGCGAATCGTTTCTTCACAGCGCCCCCGATCTTTTGCAACGCAGACTCCGATGAGAGAGAAAGGGCGGGTTTCCCTTCAACAAGAGGAATATCGCCGCTCGAATAAAGGAGCGCTCCGATGTTGCAGGATTGTAAACCGGCAGTGAATATCATTCCGCAGGCAGTGGCGGTAGAACGGACAAGAAAATTTCTTCTGGAAAGTGGCATGAAGGGAGTCATCCGATACGGAGAATATTTTTCGCTGCATCGTAGGTTGCAGAAATTTGTTGGAGCGGCTCGATCGCTTTTCCTTCGATCACGGTTCCGTCCTTCGTACGAAACCGCGAGCCGTGATTCGGACAGACGATCTCACCATCTTTCGGCAATTTCACTTCCACACCTTTGTGCGTACACAATGCTGAGTATGCGACGAATTGACTTTCGGATCTTCGGATGATCAAGATCGGTTCGCTGTTGTTCAATCTGCTGTACCGTTTCTTGATCGCTCCGCCAGGTCTTTGTAATTCAGGATAATCTCCAAGATTGATGACCGGTTCTCCGTCGTCAACCGTGTCGCATGCTGAGATTATGGTGCTGATCAATCCACAACATGCGATGCACACTCCCGTTTTGGCTGATGTCGCGAGGAAGTTTCGTCGTTGTGTGTCGAATGATAATTCCATTTATCCGATCGTTACCGTATTGTAATTCGCATCGTATGTTGCCGTGAATTTCGGGAGCGGCGAAGTTGCCGGACCATTGATGACGCTTCCGTTTGTTGCGTTGAACCGTGATCCGTGATTGGGGCAGGTGATCACATCCTTATCCGGCAAACCGACCTCGGATCCTTGATGTGTGCAAATTGCCGACAGCGCAACAAATGTTGTTTCACCGGTCCTGACAACAATGATGACACTCCCTCCGTTGACGGAAGAGATCCTTTTCTTGACTGCACCACCGACGTTCTGCAACGCAGTTTCCTTGTTGATATCGATAACCGGTTCATCGAATGCGACAGGGTTGTCCTCTTCGTTGCATCCGGTGAGCACTGACGCAAATGCACCGCTGCAGAGCATGCACACGCCGCCGTGAGCAACCGTTGTCAAGAACTCGCGACGTTTCCGATCAAGCACGACCTCCATATACATCCTCCTTTACTTTTGAAAGTTACTAAATAAATTCATACTATCAATACAACACAACAAGCGCCGATATTTCTCCAATAATATCCAAAAAAATTTATGATGATACTCCTGTCACTCCCGCTCATGCTTCTTCAACTCGTTCCGCCGAACGACGCGTTGAATGCCATTACAGCCGAAAAACTGCGCACGCACATTGCCGTCCTTTCCCACGATTCGCTGGAAGGACGGGGACCGGCATCGAAAGGTGACGCAAAAGCGACGGCATATATCGTTTCTCAATTTAAAAAATTCGGTCTGCTTCCTGCGGGAGAGAATGGAACATATCTTCAGAAAGTCCCGATGGTCGGCGTTACTGTCGATCCAAAGGCGGCGCTGAATATTTCAAAAGGGAAGCAGAATGTTGCACTTGCATATTCCACCGATTTTGTCGTTGCAACAGGAATTTACGAACCGACGATCACAATCACCAACGCGGAATTGGTGTTTGTCGGTTACGGCATTGTTGCACCGGAACAGCAATGGGATGATTATAAAGATGTTGACGTACGCGGAAAGATCATTGTGATGATGAATAACGACCCGTCGTCCGACGATCCGAAATTTTTCGCGGGGAAAGGGAGAACATACTACGGGAGGTGGACATACAAATATGAGATCGCGGCGGAGAAAGGGGCGCTCGGTGCGATCGTCATCCACACCACTCCATCCGCGGGATACCGGTACGAAGTGATACGGAATTCGTGGAGCAGAGAGATGTTCGATCTTGAAGAGAAATCAACGGCGCCGGCATTGCGATTGAAAGCATGGACAACCGAAGAAGCGACTCGAAAATATTTTCAACTTGCAGGATACTCGCTCGACTCGTTAATGAAACTGGCGGAGGAAAGAACATTCAAACCGATCCCGCTCGGCATCACACTCTCCACATCGATGAAAACCGCGATCAAGCGTCTTGAAACGAACAACATCGTCGGAAAAATCACGGGAAGCGATCCGGTGTTGAAGGATCAATATCTTATCTTCAGCGCACACTACGATCATTTCGGCATCGGCATTCCGGTCGACGGCGATTCGATCTACAACGGTGCGCTCGACAATGCGTCGGGAACATCGCTCATGCTGAACTTTGCCGAGATATTCTCATCGGTCAAGGAAAAACCAAAACGCTCGCTGCTGTTCGCCGCCGTTGCAGCGGAAGAGCAGGGGTTGCTCGGTTCAAAGTATTTTGCGAACAATCCGACCGTTCCCGCACGACAGATTGCCGCAAATATCAATACCGATGTCATCAACACCGTTGGACCAACCAGAGACATTTTCTTTCAGGGGAGTGACCGTTCCTCACTCGGCAACGATCTTGCAATGGTTGCGAAGGAGATGGGGTTGACCGTTAGAAACGATCCTGCACCCGAACAGGGAGGATTTTACCGGAGCGATCATTTCAGTTTTGCGAAGGTCGGTATTCCGGCAATGTCGATGGGAAGCGGAAGGGATGTTGTTGGCGTCGATACCGCTATCGTGCGGATGATGCGCGAGCGGGGTGGAAAAAATTATCACCAACCGAGCGACGAGATGTACGACGACTGGAACTACAACGGTGCGCTGCAGCAGGCGGAGATCGTTCTCCGGATCGCCTGGCGCGTTGCAAACATCATCGAGATGCCGTACTGGAATGCAGGGGATGAGTTCGGGGTGGTGAGAAGGAAGTCGCTCGAAATTCCAAATTCTAAATGACAAATCCCAAATAATCCTCAAATCTCAATCATCAAAGGTTTGAGATTTTGTGTTTCGAAATTGGAATTTATTTGATATTTGGTGCTTGTGATTTGGAATTTTCTATGAATTGAAATTCATGCCGCGGCGCAGTCTTACATTCTTCGCTGCATGAGCGCAGCGTTTTTTGTTCGCACTCTTCGCATTGGAAATGCTGCTTGTGGCAGTCAAGGTTGGCGCAATTGATGTAGCGATCGCACGGCGTGCCGCAGCAAATGCAGGTGGAAACAGGGATGTAACGCTCTGCTCGGTTGATCGGCACTGCGATCCGTTTATCGAACACGTAGCATAATCCTTCCCACAATCTCCCTTTCACGTTCGGATCTTTTCCGTATGACACGATCCCGCCGTTCAATTGCGCAACGTTCTCGAATCCTTCGCTCAGCATGAACGCCGTCAACTTTTCGCACCGCACTCCCCCTGTACAATAAGTGAGGATCGTTTTATCTTTATAGTGCGAAAGATTTTCCCTGATCCATTGCGGAAAATCCCTGAATGATTTTACCGGGGGACGGATCGCATCCTTGAAATGTCCCAGGTCGTATTCGTAGTCGGTTCGCCCGTCAATGATCAGCACGTCATCCTGCTGCATCGTTTCGTACCATTCTTCGGGCGAAAGATGCCTGCCGGTTCGCTTCATCGGGTTTCCGTTCTCTCCCGCTTTGAATGTCACCAATTCTTCCTTCGCACGGACGAATAATTTGTCAAAGACATGCCCGTCACATTCGTCGATCTTGAACCATGTATCGGCGAACCGTTGATCCATCTGCAGCGTAGTCATGTAGCATTCGGTCTGTTCAATGGTGCCGGAAAGCGTGCCGTTGATCCCTTCCGGGGCGACGAGGACCCTTCCTTTCAATCCCAATAAATGACACTGATGGTGATGGTGCTGTGCGAAGAGCGCGTATCCGTGGATCGGCACGAACTTGTAAAAGAGCAGCACGCGGTATGGTTTAAGTAAATCCATTGATGAAATGTACGGAAAAACCGGTCGAATAAAAAAAGGAAAGGGTTCCCGCAGTTCGCGCAGAATAATTTCGGCGTCGATCTGCGAAATCTGCGGAATTTATTTTTGTTGTTTCACGAACTCCACGATGATCATTGCATCGTTGATCGGATCGACGGAGGGTGAATTGAATTGTGCATCGAGCCGTGCGGCGAGACGGTCCGATGCAGATCGAACAGCGTCGGAAAGCGACGCATCATCTTTTGCCTGTGCCAGCAGTTGAACGAAATCATCAGTAGTAGAACGGTACAATTCTTTCAGCGCGATTCCTGCAATGCGGCGTGCAATGGTGCGGGTGCGTCCGGGATTTTGGTTCCGTTGAACGCGTTTCAATTCCGTTTCAATGTGAAGGAGCCAATCCACCACTTACAATCCCCACCGGCTTAGTTGGTATTTTTCTTTCTTCAAAAGAATCTCAATTTGCGATTGGATCTCACGTATGTCGTCGTCGTTCAACGGTTCAAATGAGTCGTAGAATCCCGTTTCGCGGAACGGGAACGAGCACGCCTCTCCGTATTTCTGTATCGTTGCACCCTTCGCCCTGCCATACAGATGAACATGCATGTGCGGTCCTTCGGGCAGGAACACACCCCAGTTGCCGTTGTCCTGATAATTGATCCTGCCGATATCGACTCCTCGGTTATTCATGCCGTTTGCCATCGCTTCGCCGATCAACATCGTCAGGCGCATCATTTCGATTGCAAGGCGCGGGGAAAGCTGAGTCCGATCCGTCACACGCACTTTCGGCGAGATGGAGATATGCCCGCCGTCGTTTCTGGTGACGAGCGGCTTATCGACCGATTCGACAACGAAGTTTTCTGTTTGATAGATAAGTGCCATAATGAACAATGAATTTTAATATCAGATTTATACAAGAGATAATTTCTTTCCCACTTCACATTCACCACATCGTTCAACGACACAGTACTTCTTGTTCAACTGAATCAATCCCTGCTGCTGGTATGCAAATGCGATCTTTATTTTCCCCTTCACAAGATGATTGTTCATTGTGCGGAGGATCGTGTTCTCCTCAAGCAGCGGCAGTTCGACCGCAAGATTCAAACAATGCTCTGCAAGATCGCTCTTTCCGAATACTTTCGCATACAGACAGATAAACGGAATGATCGTGTTGACGATAATGTCGTACTTTCTCGATTCGCCGAGCAGCGTGTGCTTTTGATGCGTCGCTTCGGTGAATGAATAATGGTAATTCCAGAAAGCATCGTCACCGGAATCGAAAAGAGCCAGCAGTTGCGCGGTCTTTGATTGAACAGGAGAATATTTTCCTCCGATAAGTGTTACGAGTGATTTAAATAATGATCGATGAAGAATCTTGTGGAGCATGACTCCTGCCGCCGCGATCCGGATCGTCGGAAAGTTTGAGGGACGGGTCGGAGAGAAATTCCAGACCGATGAATGTACCGCCATCAATGGAATCTGCACCGGCAGATCCTTCCACAAAGCGTGCAATTGGTGAACATATACTTTGGATTGTTGATCTGAAAGATCGTTCACGCCGGGGAGCAATCCCGACGCTTTGAACAGAACCGATTGGATTTCATTCGCCGAAAGTTCGCGCATCGAAGAAAGATTCTTCCACTGAAGGATCGAAACATTTTCCGCAAGAGATTTCATTCCATCACGATTGTTCGAGTATCCCAACCCATCCATGATTCCTTCGTACAGTAACTGTTCCCACGGAAGTTTCTGCTTGAAGTGTTCTTTGTCAATATTCGCATCGGGGAGAGGTATATCGCCGGGATCGAGCATCTCATTGTACGGCGGATGCGGTTCGCCGATGATCCGCCGCTGCGATATGATTATGTCGCACAATCGTTCATACATGCGATGGACTTTCTCCTGCACCCGTTCCCGGTACATCGTAAGGATCCAATCGTTAAGCAGCGGGGCTTCGACATCGTCATTCACCGAGGCACATTTGATCGGTCTGTTGATCGACGAATATTCCTCGCGCGACAATTGGTCTGCAATTGTTTGAAGAGAAGTGAGAAGATACGGCTCAAGAATGATCGTCGGGATCGTTCTTCCGCTGTGCGAATGCGTTGTCGATGGATTCCCTTGCAGCACAACGTGAAGAATCACAGAATTATATGCAGGATCGTTGTGATGATTGTGAGTGCTCCAATCTTCGGTCGTACGGTGAAATTCAATATCGCCCGTGAACTTCGTCCCGCCGATTTCTATGACCGCGTTGCGGAAGTCGGGACCGCTGCCGCGGTGGAGTGTTCCCGGATTCACGACGAGAAGGGATCGCTTATCGGTAGTAACGAGCCGCGATGCATCGAACAGTTGTCGTGACCAGATATGTCGCAGCAAATCTTCGTGCATAAAAAAATCTTGGTAGGTCGGCGTTAACGCCGACCTACCGGATTAATCTTTTTCTGAAAAAATTTATTTCGTCCCGCAATTTCATCGCTTCGTTTCGGGCGGCATCGGCAAAGTCTTTTCCGTTTGATGCATACAGTATGCTCCGGCTCGCATTGATCAGAACGCCAAACCCGTCGCTTGTGCATCCGTACTTCACTACATCTTCAATACTGCCGCCCTGTGCGCCGATTCCCGGAACGAGAAATGGTGCAGCGGGTGCAAGTTTCCTTACCGATTGTATATCGGTCGATTTCGTTGCGCCGACGACGAATCCAAGATTCTCATTCGTAGTCCACTGTTGCGAAATGGCGACTACTTCTTCGAACAATTTCCGGTGACCGATCTGTTGATATTGAAAATCGAATGCTCCTTCGTTTGAGGTCAGTGCAAGAAGGAAAACGCCTTTCTTCTCGTCCTGTAAAAAAGGTTGCACGGAATCTTTTCCCATATACGGCGCAACTGTGATCGAATCGAAATTCAGTTCATGCAGGATCGCATTTGCATAGTAACCGGATGAGTTGCCGATGTCTCCCCGTTTTGCATCTGCGATGGTGAGAATTGACGAAGGGATCAATGCGCGTGTTTTTTCGATAATCGTCCAGCCATCTTTTCCCATTACTTCGTAAAAGGCAAAGTTGATCTTGTACGCACAAGCAAGATCCTTCGTTGATTCGATGATCTGTTTGTTGAATTCCAGTACGCCGTTCTTCTTTGATTGTAAATGTTTGGGAATCTTCTTCATGTCGGTATCAAGTCCGATACAGAGAAGGGAGTTGGATTTTTTTTGAACAGTGTGCAGTCGTTGAGCAAACGTCATAATAGTGTCACTAGAAGTGGTCTCAAAAATGAAAAATTGTCATTGCGAGCCGTTTTTTGGCGAAGCAATCTCCTGAAACTGCGGGGATTGCTTCGGTCGCTACGCTCCCTCGCAATGGGTATAATAGTCAAAAAGTGTTGCTGAAAATGCTGTAAGTTGTTCTTTGACATAACGATA
>JACPGG010000152.1:853-6233 GCA_016182545.1 Ignavibacteriales bacterium | reverse complement strand
CTATGGATTGGTTGCGCTGATCGTCTTCTTTTTTCTCTTGGCACCGCAGAATCAGATAGACCGGGCAAAAAGTATTGTAGATATAGAACATACCAACAATGTTGGTCGGGTTAAAATGTGGACGACGGGAATTGAGATGTGGAAAGACAAACCGGTATTCGGGTTCGGTGACATTGATCTTTACAAATCGTATTCACGCTACAGAACACCGGGAATAGACGAACCTGCGGGGCATCTACATAATATTTATATCCATCTGTTGGTTACGCTCGGAACCCCGGGATTCGGAGTTGTCATGTTCCTTTTTTATAAGATCCAGCGCACACAGTATTTGGTGTTCATAAGGAACAGGAATGATGCACTGGCGAGAAACATTGCACTCGGTGCATCGGCGATATTTTCCGGATTCCTTATCAATGGTTTGTTTGAATGGAATTTCGGCGATCACGAAATTATGGTCTTCATATGGTTCATTATCGGTCTCTGTCTGGCTGCGAGTGATCTTTCTGATGGTGATCACAAAAAATGAGGAGCACAATATCGATGCGTGCCTCAAGAGCGTTCAATGGGCGGATGAGATTATAGTGGTTGATGCTGAGAGTAATGATCGCACGATCGAAATTGCACGACGGCATACAGATAAAATATTTATCACGCCATGGATGGGATTTGCTGCGGCAAAACAATTCGCCGTAGTGCAATCGCACTACGATTGGATTTTGTGGCTCGATGCCGATGAACGCGTGTTGCCGGAGTTGTCCGAAGAAATTCAACGGATCGTTCAATTGAATCCAAACCACGCAGCATTCACGGTCGCACGAAGAGCATACTTCCTTGGGAAGTGGATCAAGCATTCGGGGTGGTATCCGGGAAGAGTTGCACGGTTATTCCATAAAGGACGTGCAAAATTCAATTCGGCAGCAGTCCACGAGGGGCTGGAAGTGAAGGGTTCGACCGGGCAATTAAGAAACGATCTCGTACATTATACAGACCCGAACATCCATCACTATTTTGAGAAGTACAATCGCTACACAACACTTGCAGCACACGAGGCATTTATGAAAGGAAAGAGTGCTCATTTATCGGATTTACTGATCCGTCCGTTGTGGCAATTTTTGAGGATGTACCTCATTCGGCTCGGTTTTCTGGACGGAATCCACGGATTGCTTCTTGCTGTATTTTCGTCCTCGTATGTTTTTACAAAGTACGCTAAATTACGGGAAAAGAAATTTGTTCAACAACACGTACATTGATGCCATGAATGATAAAGAAAAATACCAGATGCTGTTCATCCAACTCATCTCTTCGCTTCATGCCGGTGCGCTGCAGCAGATGGGAAAGATCAAAAATCCCGCAACAGATTCCATCGAACGGAATCTTGAACAGGCGGAACTGACGATCGATATGATCGATATGCTGCACGAACGGACGAAAGGGAATCTTTCCCCAGACGAGGAAAAATTCATCACGACAGTTGTCAACGAACTTAAACTGAATTATGTTGACGAAAAAGCGAAAGAACAAAAACCACAATGACAATCGGTGTTGTCGGAAATAGTACAAAGCAATCGTTGCCCGAAGCGGTCGACTCGCTGCTGAAACTCGGTGCAACATTCGATCTGAAATTCTTCCTGCACGATGATCTCCAAAAAGTTTTGAAGAAAAAACTGGGAGGAGTCGTTTCCAAAAAACAGTACCTTTCGGCAAAAGAACTTGTGCGCAACTGCGACCTCATTGTAGCATTCGGAGGAGACGGGACCATCCTTTCGGCGGCGAGAATGGTGGGAAAAGCCCAGACACCGATCCTGGGCATCAATCTGGGGAAGCTTGGATTTCTTGCTGAGGTCTCCATTGACGAACTTGAATCATTCATACATGATATTCTGAACCGACACCATATCGTTGAAGAGCGATCCGTCTTAAAGATCCACCTGGAAAAAGAAAAGGCAGAACTGGTCGCTCTCAATGAAGTTGTTATCGACAAAAGCAGTTCGTCGCGCGTCATTCACATTTCCGTGTATGTCAATGATGATTACCTCGTCAGCTATCAGGGGGACGGTATTATCATCTCTACACCGACAGGATCAACGGGATATGCACTTGCCGCAGGCGGACCGATCGTTGCACCGACGACGGATGTTCTTGTTATTCAACCGATATCACCTCATTCATTGTCGGCACGTACCGTAATAGTTCCGGACAGCAGCACCGTACGGATTGTCGTCGGTCATCTCTCCGATCGTGCTCGTGTTACTGCGGACGGTCAATTTGAACGCGGATTCACTCCGCCGTCGAACATTTACATACAAAAAGCAGATTACAGCGTTAAACTTGTCAAAAGAAAAGACCGGAGCTATTACGACGTCCTCAGAGCAAAATTATTCTGGGGAAGCGATATACGATTGATCAAAGGAAAAGAAGAGAAATGAAGGGATCGATTGCCGTACTGTTCTTGTTTCTCTACGGATGTTCATCGACAGAACAGTATCATATCTCCGTTGAAGAGACCGGTACAAAAATTGTGACGGGAATTTTTGAGCGTTCGTTGTTGGAACACGATGCAGATTTTAAAGGCTGGTATGATTTTCGGTACAATGAATACGAAATAGATTCACCCTGCCTGCGGGAAATTACGCCGATGTTGAAAGGAGTACGCTTTGTCATTGTTGCGGGAACCTGGTGCGGTGATTCGAAAAGAGAAATTCCGCATCTATTGAAGATCCTTGACAGTGCAAAGGTTACGAGAGATCAAATACTCTTCTGCGGAGTAGACAGGTTGAAAAAAAGCGGCGATGGATCTACCGATCATTATCAGATCGACCTGGTGCCGACAATTATTCTCTTCAAGGATAGTACGGAAATAGGGCGAATTGTAGAACGTCCTGAGGAGACGCTGGAAAAAGATCTGCGAAAGATTCTGCAACATAAATGACTATGGAATTGTATCCGTTGCACCTTCCATGATCCATTGTTTGAAACCGCGTATCTGATTCATATTCAATGAACGTTGAGGCGGCATCGGTGCTGAGCCGGGTCTTCCTTCAATGCTCCATATTATACGGCTGAGCGACGTATCGTGCGGGACCACCACTCCTGACTTGCTGTAAAGGGTACTGAAATGATCCGTGAGATCAAGATCGCCCGCTTTTGTCTGCACATCGTGGCATCCTGATGTAGCGCAGGCGATGTTGAATACGGGTTGAACATGTCTGTTGTAACTTATCTGTGTTTCAGGAAAAACAATTTTGTCGAGAGAATCATCGGGCTTGGTCAAATCTTCACACGATGAAAAAATTACGGCACCGGTAAGTATTACCATCAACAATTGGAATATACGTTTCACTATTCTTCCGCCTCTTTCACTCTGTTTTCAATTGCCGCCGTGATCTTTTTCTGGACTTTTGCGGCGTCGATCAATACGTCCCGATCGATCACATTCAGTTGCGTTATGCGCGATTCCGGCAGGTCGATCCCAAAATATTTTTTTGCCTGCGCCGCGACGTAATTGTTTGTCACAATCGTATAGTGTTTGTTCTCATCAAGCAATTGCGTTCCGATCTTTACATTATGAAGTTTTTTCTCCCCCGCTTTTACCGTGTACACATATGTCAATCCGGACAGTTGGCAGAAATCGTCTGTCAATGAGAGTTGATGTTCGATCATGGAGCGGACCGTCTTTCCATCGACCGAAAAAGTTACAAGTGTGTTCCCAAAAGGACTGATCTCCCAGAAATCGCGTACGGTGACATTTCCTGCAAGAATATCTTTTCGGATGCCACCGCTGTTTTGAAACGCAATATCGGTTTTCGCATACGCACGCATGACATCGGAGATCCAGTTGCCGATATTGCTTTCGCTGTTTCCACCTCGTTTCAAATCTACCGTCGCTTCAGCAATGACTTCGTTCAGACTTTTATCGGCAAGTTTTTCAAGTTCGTTTACCTTTGATTCGACAATCGGATCGGGAGCAATATCGGCTGTCCGGCATTCGATTAATTCCGCAGTGGATTGAATGACAGTATCTTTCCGGCTGTCGATAACAAGGTCGATTTTTCCGAGCCATCGTCCGCGCGAACCTGCCTGAACGATAAGAATCCCCTTCACGATCTTCGGTCTGAATAATGGAGTATGGGTATGTCCGCCGACGATCACATCGAGATCGGGACATTGTGTCGCAAGAAGACTGTCATCAGTGACTCCCTGGTGCGTGAGCGCGACAATGATATCAGCTCCGTTCTTTTTAATTTCAGGGATCAAATCATTAACAGTTGAAGAGAGCGAGCGGACTTCCAACCGTTCAACATTTTTCGGTATGGATAACGTCGACAATTCTGTTGTCATCAGTCCAATGATACCTACCTTGATCGAACCAATTTGTTGGATGATGTATCGTTTCACATAGGTGGAATTGCTACCATGGTCAAACAAATTTGCCGATACCACCGGAAATGTTGCACTGCGTAGTATCTCAGTCAAAGAATTTCGTCCATAATCAAATTCATGATTGCCGAGAGTCATTGCATGGGGTTTCAATAAATTCAACAATTGAATTTGCGAGGAACCTTTCGTGATGGTCGAGATCGGGCTTCCCTGGAAATCATCCCCGGCATTTAACAACAACGTTGCGGTATCTCCGCTATGATATTTTTTCAAGTAAGAGGCGAGCGTTGCGCTTCCGCCCACTAAGAACGATGTGTCCTTATTTGTCGTTCTGTTTTTAGTCTTTACCTGATACGGAAGGTTCTGTGTATGGAAATCATTCCAATGCAGGATCCGGAGATTTGTATTCTGTGCGAACAGGGAAGCGGTATAGAAGAACAGGAGAGAAAATATTTTCATAGTGTCCTTTACAATGATAATTGCAGAGTCTCAGTTTGAAATTTAATCAAACCACAATCGTCATTCCCGCACGTTTTTGGCGGGAATCAATTTATAGATGCCCGATAGAAGTTCCGCCTTATGTTCCGCTATTTTGAATGCTGCACCCGCGGAATGCCAACTGGCGGCAAATCCTGCTTCGAGCGGAATCCTAAAAGCGGGACATCCGGGCATGACGAATGAATTTAAATTGAGACACTACCCTATAATTCAATATAATGAATGTTGTCGAAAAAAATTGTATACTTGCACCATGAAAAGATTATTTCTTCTGGCACTGTTTGTCCAATTCATCCGCACTCAGGATTTCGGATTTGCGTATTACAGTATCACGGATTATCGTTCACTCGGCGCCAGTTACAACATGCAGGAATTTTACCCCTCCGGTTCAAATTCGCTCCCCGATTCAATGAGAATTCGTTTCACTACGGCATTACCGTCAATAGAATATAGAGAAATGAATGCACGGGTTGCGATCGGGTATCAGGAATACACTCTCGGC
>JACPGG010000152.1:0-836 GCA_016182545.1 Ignavibacteriales bacterium | reverse complement strand
CAGGAATACACTCTCGGCGGGAGGGCATTAAGTTCTTTCTCCGTGTACGTCGAATCCGGCAATGATTTTCCCGTAACAGGGAAAGAGCAAAAAAATGGAATTTTTATACCGATCAAATTGTCAGCCAACTACGTTAAATCAGAAAATGGTCACAGAGGACAGAGAAATTTTGACATCGGCAGTTTGGGTGTTGGGACCGGAATAAAATACAGATTCATCTCACGGGAATTCGGCGTGCAGGCTTCAGCAACCGGTGCGCTTCATTTTTCAAACGTAGGATTCGGTACGGAGTACGGTTCGCAAACAGCCCTTACTGGGGAAATTCAAATTATCATCCCCAATATTATTTTTGATGGATTGACCTTTGGGTATCGGTATGACAAACAACAATGGAACATGAACGACTCTTCATTGGACTACAAACGATACTATCATGGACCGTTCGTGGGGATTTTCTTTTGATAACACAAACTCCTTTTCAAAGGATGATTGCAAAGCAGAATGGACTTTCGTATATTTGTGATGCGCTGGCGTAGCTCAGTTGGTAGAGCAGCTGATTCGTAATCAGCAGGTCACGAGTTCAAGTCTCGTCGCCAGCTCAAAATTTATAATAGTACTTCCTCCATCCTCCCAAGTATACTAATCTCGATCACTTCATCCCTATTCTCTTGAATGGTTTTTGTCTCGTTACAATGCTGATCTTCCCCCGAAATTGTGGGCATGAGAAAAAGCCATTATCTTTGGCAGAAGGAGGTTCACAATGGAAGGTACAGAGCACAGCAAACGAAAACAATACAACAAGGAATTTAAACTGGAGGCAGTGCGGTTAGCCCTTG
>JACPGG010000151.1 GCA_016182545.1 Ignavibacteriales bacterium | reverse complement strand
CAAGGGCTAACCGCACTGCCTCCAGTTTAAATTCCTTGTTGTATTGTTTTCGTTTGCTGTGCTCTGTACCTTCCATTGTGAACCTCCTTCTGCCAAAGATAATGGCTTTTTCTCATGCCCACAATTTCGGGGGAAGATCAGTATGAAACTATGCGAAGATAAGTTTTATATCTCCGAATATCACTCGGGTATTCAACTCCAGCGCGGAGTAGAGCTCCGCGATATCTTGTATCGCCGAGTTTCTACTCGGCGATTTATAAATACATTGGATTAAAATAAGTCCATTTCCATTCATCCCATTTTTTGCACAACTCTGCCTTCACGGGATTTTCAATTATATAACAAATAATCCTTTTTAACTCTTCACCGTTTCGTACGACATGGTCATAATTTTCTCTTCGCCAGAATGAACCGCTTCTGTGTAATATCTGATTCGATTTTACTACACTGAATGATTTAACCCGCTGCAGTATGCTTTGCAACGGAACATTTGCCTTTTGAGTATCCGCAACAAGATGAACGTGGTTGGGCATGATACAAAAGGCAACGACGGTATATTCTGTAGGGTCATAATAAAAAATTGCCTGGTATACAATCTTAGCAACATCGGGAACATCCAGCCAACAGACATCAGTAGCAATTCGATCCAAATAACTATCGAAATGACCAAAGTATCTCTTCTGTTCTTCTAATCTTAATTGGATTCGCTTATTGTGATCTTGTTCTTTGCTTATTCTCATTTCATTATCTTCTCGTTCCTTATACAATTGGGCGATAACTTCTTTAGGAAGAGAATTTACAAGACGAAATGTGGTAAATAAAATTGAGTCCTTCGGTTGGTAATGCGGTAAGCGTCTGCGGTAATATTGTTTTAGTTCTTTCATTTCTTCAAAGGCGCGGAGCGGAGCTCCGCGATACACTATTCGCTTTTTATCCGAATCGGCTTTGGATTTTTTTCCGGCAGGTGAGCAAGGAATGTTCCGGTGAAGAAATATGAAAAGAGCGGGTCTGTTTCAATCATTTCGATCTCCCGTTGGTCGTTGTAAAAGCTGTCTTCGATCTTCAGAACATACGTCGGACCGAGTTGGAATGAGAGATGTTTGTAGTCGAATTCCACATCCCGCCCGATTCCCAGATCGATCCCTCTCATAAATCTGCTCAAATATAACACCTGACCCGTTCCCGTATCGTGCACCGTTGAAGGATTGTACGCCGTCATGTGCGAGAAGCCGATGGAAAAGAATGTGTGCGGGGGCGCTTTCTCCTGGTGAATATTGACCCGCGCTCAGTAATTGAAAATGTACCAAAATGCGCTCGTGTAAATCTCCACACCGATGTTGTCAACAGGATAATAACGCAGCGACAGGTAACCGCCGCTCGGAAATTCGAATCCGTAACAGATGAAGAAGTCCCCTTTGTGTTGGGCAAAAAGCGGTGACGAGAGAACGGCGGCAGACAGAAGTATAAGGAGTTTTTTCCGCATCGGTATTCAGAGGATGGACACGAGTGTGAGCAATTAGTTTAAGAAGAAGAAATCTGTTGTGTATTTACTCGAACGACACTCGCTTCACCACCCCCAATTTCCTTCCCAAAAATCTCTCGCCGATTGCGGTGAATTTCTCCGGCGCGTCGCTCACAAAGAATTGCACGTTCGGTGCTTGCCGGCTCGTGTTGCGGATGTTGTGTTCATCCAGCATTTTCTCCACAACGGCTGCGGTTGCTTCGCCGGAGTCGATCAGCGTTGCTGTCCCTTTGGACGCTTTAGCAAGCACATCTTTCAGCAACGGATAATGCGTACAGCCGAGAATAAGCGTATCGATCCGTTCCGCAATGAGCGGAAAGATATATTCGTTCGCGATCATCTCCGTCGCTTTTGCATCGAGCCATCCCTCTTCCACTAATGGAACAAAGAGAGGACACGCTTTGCTGAACGGAAGTATTGCAGGGTTGAGCCGCATCAGTTCATTCACGTACGCATTGCTGTTCACCGTTGCCGCTGTGCCGATGATACCGACCCGTTTATTCTCTGTTGCCAGCGATGCCGCTTCAGCGCCGGGAGTGATGACACCGGTGACGGGAAGTTTCGCTCTCTTTTGCACCACATCCAGCGCGACGGCAGAGACGGTGTTGCACGCAACGACGATCATCTTCACATTTTTTTTCAGCAGCACGTTCGTGTCGTCGAGCGTGTATTCTCTCACCACTTGCGGCGATTTCGATCCGTACGGCACGCGCGCCGTATCGCCGAAATAGACGATGTTCTCGTTCGGCAATCTCTCCAGCAATGCCCGCACCACAGTCAATCCGCCGATGCCGGAGTCGAACACGCCGATAGGTTTTTCTGATTGATTGTTCATATTTTCATTTTTATCGAAGATACATCAACATCCTAAGACCAGTCATGTTGAGCAAGTGCCTCCTTTTTGTAGTCACCCTTCGACTCGCTCGTAAATAACACTCGCTTGCCTGCCCGTCCGGCAGGCGGGCTCAGGGTGACTATCATTGTTGCGGCACGCGTCGAAACATGATAGTGCAAAACTTTTCTTCCTGAACCCTAATAATGTCGCTAAAAATACTGATTTTTACGAGAGAATTTTCAATCTTTTACAAAGAACGATCTATCTGATTTAAATCATAAACTACCTTTCGGCATTTCTCATACACTTATCACGGAGTTCATCATGATTCCCAACGAGACACTCAAAAAATACAGCGCATCGCTGACCACATACAAGAAGGGTGATTTCATTTTCCATCAGGGGGAAGCGGCGAATCATTTTCACATAGTCAAGAGCGGCAAGGTGAAGATGGCGAACTTCAGCGAGACTGGAAAGGAATTCGTACAGGGATATTTCACTGCGGGGCAGAGTTTCGGCGAGCCGCCGTTCTTTTGCAGAATGCCGTATCCTGCGTCAGCGATCGCAACCGAGACAAGCAAGGTGTGGAGCTGCGCTCACGACGACTTCATGGAATTGCTGAAAAAGAATTTTCCAATTCATCTTTCAGTAACGCAAACATTGTGCGGCAGATTGGTGTACAAATCCATGATGCTCTCCGAGATAGCAAATGAAGAAGCGGAACATCGGATCGTAACACTCATCCGTTACCTGATAAAAGAAATATCAACGTCGGGAAATTACACGCTTCCGTTCACCCGCCAGCAGATCGCCGATATGACGGGACTGCGCGTAGAAACGGTGATCCGCTCGATTAAAACACTTGAACAAAAACGAATACTCACGATCGATAAGCAGGGAAAAATAGTATGGAAGAATACAAAAAAATCATTGCCACCATAAATAAAGGAACAGACATGCATACCTATGATTCACAAACCATCAAGGAGATCGTCACGCAGAATTTCCGCGCCGCGTCGGTCTTCGAAAAATACTCGCTCGATTTCTGCTGCAAAGGGGGCGTCACCATTGCCGACGCCTGCAAAGAAAAACAGATCGATCCTGCAAAAGTAGTCGCCGATCTTCACACTCTCAACGACGCGACCAACGGTTCTCACCAACGCTTCAACCAATGGGATGTCGATTTTCTGACGACATACATTATTTCAAACCATCATGAATATGTCCGTCAGGCGATCCCCGCACTGCGTGCGCATACGCAGAAGGTCGCATCCGTTCACGGCGAACGCCATCCCGAAATGAAGAAAGTCGCCGATCTCTTCGGTGTCGTTGCGAATGAAATGATCAGCCACATGCATAAGGAAGAGCACATCCTCTTTCCGTACATCATCACGCTCGGGCTCTCCTCAAAAGAAAAGAAATTTTCATCCGGTTCTCCGTTCGGCACGGTCCGCAACCCGATCCGCATGATGGAACAGGAACATGAATCCGCCGGCTCGTTGATGTACGAGATCCGCGACCTCACGGGCGACTACACAATTCCGGGTGATGCCTGCACAACCTACCGCGTGACGCTGAAAGAGCTGCAGGAATTTGAACACGACCTGCATCAACACGTCCATCTGGAAAACAACATTCTCTTCCCGAAAGCAGTTTTGTTGGAAGAGCAGTTAGTACGAGTTCGCTAAATCAGACTCATTTTTTGTTTTGCAAATCAATTGCCCGGAGTTTTTCATTTGCAGGAATCACCCTTTGAAAAATGAAAGATTTTGAGGAAAAATAATCAGAGCAGTTAGACTGAATTCGGGTACACGGTTTGTTTCATACACACTATTCATTGAAAGCGTTATGTCAGAGAAATACACCGTAACAATCCCCGATATCGAATTTTGGAAGAATCTTGTTCCTTGCCAAATTGCTTGCCCCATTCACACCGACGCCGGAAAATATGTTCAGCAGATAAGCGAAGGGAAATTGAAGGAGGCATATCTCACCGCACGGTCGCCGAACCCGTTTGCCAGCGTCTGCGGGCGCGTGTGTGCAGCTCCGTGTGAAGATTATTGCCGTCGTGGAAAAATTGATGCGCCGGTTTCTATCCGTGCGTTGAAAAGATTCGTCACGGAAAAATACGGCGTCGAATCGCTTCAACCCGATACGAACCAAGAGTTGTTTGCGGGAGCGAACGACGGCGGTAACAAATGGCGCTGGCATTTGCCGATGCAGATGCAGGTCCGCAAAAATTTGGTGAAAGACAAGAAGGTTGCCGTGATCGGTTCCGGTCCTGCGGGACTTTCATGCGCTCATGATTTAGCATTGATGGGATACAGCGTAACTGTGTTTGAAGCGGCAAGCGTTGCCGGTGGAATGCTGCGCCACGGAATTCCTGAATACCGATTGCAGCGCAGCGTCATCGATAAGGAAATCGAAAAGATTCAATTCCTCGGCGTTGAGATAAAGTACAACCTCCCTCTTACTGATAAATTTGGGATCGCTGAACTTCGCAAGCAAGGATTTGAGAGCGTCTTCATTTCCGTCGGCACGCAGCGCGGAAGAGATTTGAATATTGAAGGTTCAAATCTTGACGGCGTCGTAAAAGCGATTGATTACCTCCTCAACATCAACAACGGCTACCGTGTTAACCTCGGCAAAAAAGTACTCGTTATCGGCGGCGGATTTGTTGCGTTCGATGCCGCTCGTACGGCGTTGCGCGGTTTGGACGATGATTCGATCCGTCGAGAAGAATCGGATGCTACAATTCACGAAGCGGTTGACGCGGCACGTGTTGCACGTCGCGGCGGTGCGGAAGAAGTTCATATTGCCAGTTTGGAATCGTACGCCGAAATGCCGGTATTGCGTTCCGCACAAGGACACGAAGAATTTGAGGAAGCACAGCGCGAAGGGGTTGTTTTTCATCCGCAGCGCGGACCGAAACGATTTATCGGCGAGAACGGGAAACTGAAAGCGATTGAATTCATCGGTGTGAAGCGGACATACGATGAGAACGGTAAATTTAACCCGGTGTTTGATGAAACTTATACGGAACGATTTGATATTGATTCCGTTGTCGTTGCCATCGGTCAGCAGGCAGATCTTTCTTTCCTGAAACAGCATGACGGCATCGAACTCTCTCCGGCAAAATTTATTAAAGTAAATCCGGAAACGCTTGCGACTTCTGCTGCAGGGATTTTTGCCGGAGGTGATGCTGCATTCGGTCCGCGCAATATTATTGATGCGGTTGCAAACGGAAAGAAAGCAGCGCTTTCCATAGATGAATATCTTCGTGGAAAGAAGCCCGAAACGTATTTCAATCTTTCCGTCGAAAAAATTCCGACACGAAATTATTCCCGCCCCGAAGATTATGAGCAGCACGAACGTCAAGCGCCGCCAACCATTGATTTGAACCGCCGTACCGGAATTTCGGAAGTCGAAACAGGCTACACGGAAGAAATGGCGAAGAAGCAGGCAGAGCGCTGCCTTTCCTGCCATGTGCAAACAATTTACGATGCGGACAAATGCATAATGTGCAACCGGTGTGTTGACGTCTGTCCGGAATATTGCTTGAAACTTGTTCCCCTAACGGATTTGAATCTCGATGATGCAACGAAGACGCAATTGTTGGACCAGTACAACATCAATCCGATGACGCCTGCTTCTGCGATGATCAAAGATGACGAAACCTGCATCCGCTGCGGTTTGTGCGCAACACGCTGCCCGACCGATGCAATGACGATGGAGGTATTCTATTATGAAGAGCGGGAAAAATTTGCAGCATGATATTGCCGACGATCAGGCTTTGTTGAGAGAGGAATGGTGAAACGCAAGACTCAAGTTTCAAGTAACATTGCAACCAATTAAAAGATTATGATTATGAAAAAGGAAAATAATAATTCTCCCGAACAACACAACTCTACTGAAAAAAGCCGCAGAGATTTTTTACAAACCGTCGGCGTGGGAAGCGTTCTCGCCGGGCTTGCCGGATTAGGTTTTCAGTCACTCCGATCGCTTGTACCGAATGTATTGTACGAATCGTCGCAACGATTTAAGATCGGCACACCCGCTCAACTACCCGAAGGGGTCACATTTCTTGAAGAGAAGCGGCTGTATGTTTTCAAAGAAGGAAAATCGTTCTACGCCATCTCCGCTTCGTGCACGCATCTCGGCTGTACTGTGAAGTACACCAAACTGAATCAACCGAAAGAAGTGGAAGAGAATGGAGAGAAAAAAACGATTAACCACGAATTTCACTGCCCGTGTCACGGCTCTAAATATTATGCGGATGGAACGAACTATGCCGGTCCGGCGCCCCGTCCGCTTCTTTGGCATAAACTCGAACTCTCTCCCGATGATGGTCAATTGATTGTTGATCTCGGGGAAGAAGTAGAACAGAATTTTAGATTGACGGTTTGAAATGCAATTCACCGCAAAGGCGCAAAGAAGCAAATGTTTTTTTGGAAGTTATCTAATAATTATTTCTCGGCGCATTAGCGTCCCTGCAGTAAAAAAAACAAAAACGTAACTGTGTAGGTGATCATGCAAATTCTTGAACAAACAAAAAAAATTTACAAGCAACTTCTGTGGACATGGAATCCGGGAAGCGATAAGGAAGCGGGCGATGCGATCGTAAAGAATGTGATGCTTCACTGGTTTCCCAACAAAGTAAGCAAAGGAAGTTTGTCGTGGATGTATTCGATGTACCTCGGCACAATTTCCTTTGTGCTGTTTATGATCCTTGTCGGAACCGGACTGGTGCTGATGTTTCTCTACGTGCCATCTGTCGAACGTGCGTATTCATCCGTCAAGGATATTGAATTCGTCGTTTCATTCGGGTGGCTGCTTCGCTCCATGCACAGAATTTCTGCCCATCTGATGGTCGCCGTCGTATTCCTTCACATGGTGCGTGTATTTCTTACAGGCGCTTACAAGAATGGCAAAGCGGTCGGCTCCAATCGTCCGCTGAATTGGATCATAGGAATCAGCATGCTTCTGTTGACGCTCCTTCTCTCATTTACGGGATATTTGCTTCCGTGGGACCAGCTTGCGTACTGGGCAATCACGGTGGGAACAAACATTGCAAGTTCGGCCCCGCTCGTTGGTGAACAAATCCGTTTCTTTCTTCTTGGCGGAAATTACATTGACCAGAATGCGTTGATACGGTTTTATGTTCTGCATGTATTTTTTCTTCCTGTCCTTGTGCTGCTGCTTTTTTTGTGGCATATGTGGCGCATTCGCAAAGATGGCGGTCTTGCCGTCGTTGATAACGAAGCACTGACGCAGAAACCGGAAAAAGTCGAGCCGGTAAAGACCAAGACGTATTCGCTGCTCGGCATTACGAACGGAACAAGCGTTCACGTGCAGAACACAATGGTGAACGAAGAAATCAATTCCGTTCCTTCCATTCCGAATCTTACACGAAGAATCTGGCTCGTAACGCTCGGAACGTTTCTTGTCGTGCTTGTGCTCTCATTCATTTTTACCGCGCCGCTGGAAGAACCGGCGAATCCGACCGTCACGCCGAATCCGGCAAAAGCGCCCTGGTATTTCTTATGGCTGCAGGAAATTGTTACGGACACGACACTCAATCTCGGATTCTATACAATCAACGGCGCGCTCATCGGCGGTATTATTCTTCCTACACTCTTGATTGCACTTGCCGTGTGGTGGCCCTATCGTGACCCATCGGGAATTAATGCTGTTGGTGTGTGGCTGGCGCCGGAGCGGAAAAAACAAAATTACGTTTTCATCGGCATCTGTGTTGTTATCATCATCTTTACCATTATCGGAACGTTCCTGAGAGGACCGTACTGGAATTTCTATTTGCCGTGGGAAGCCTGGCCCACAATGCCGGTGAAATATTAAACAAAAAATGTAAGGCGAGATTCCATCTCGCCAGTCGAATTGGTAATCCGACCTACGATTAACGAAAAACGCAATGAACCATAAAACCGTAAAAGAAAAATTGGACTTCGTAAAGAAAGACAAACTATTCCTTTCCGCCGGAGGCATTCTGTTTCTTCTCATCACCGGATTTATTTTCTATGATTATATCACGCCGGAATGGAAGGATATTCAATCCGAATTTTCAGACATCATCGCAGAAAAATTTGGCGATGAGCGCGCCGCAACAATCCGTACAGGTTTGCAACAGACATACGTGAAAGAACTGAATGTTGCCGACCGCTGCATCACCTGCCATCAGGCAATGGAATGGAAAGGGATGGAGAATATAGAAAATCCTTTCAGAACGCATCCGAAAGAAATTCTTGAGAAGCATCCCATCAACAAATTCGGATGCACGCCGTGTCACGGCGGACAAAGTTTCGCGACTGAAACTGAGGCAGCCCACGGCTTTACCGAGCATTGGGAAGAACCGCTGCTCGGAAAGGAACTCTCCGACTTTTATGTTGTGAACAACAAAAAAGCGATGATGCAAATTCGGTGCAACGCATGTCATCGGTACGAAAAAGAAACGAAAGGTGCCGACGCTATCAACCGTGCAAAACAGCTGGTGAATGAGAAAGGGTGCCGTGCATGTCACGTTATCAATGGACGGGGCGGTACGGTGGGACCCGATTTGACGTATGAAGGAGAAAAATCTGCCGAGCAGTATAATTATGAGCGGAACAAAGGATTTGCTTCGATGTTCAGTTGGCATATTGCGCATTTCAAAAATCCCAAAGAATTAATACCGGAAACCGTGATGCCGAATTTCAATTTCAGCAGCAACGATGCGCAGGCATTAGCAGCACTGGTGATGAGCTGGAAGAAGCCGACCATGCCGATTGAATATATTCCCGGACATAATTTCCGTGACGTTCCTTCGCAGGAAGAAATTGAAAAAGAAGAACGGATGAAGAACGGTCCCGGTGCATTCTTTGTGAACAAGCAATGTTTTGTCTGTCATTCCGTTTCGTCGTTTGGTGTCGAAGCGGCAGCGCAAATCGGTCCCGACCTTGCGCTGGCGGTGGAAGATGTGCAATCACGATTTGGTCGCACACTCGATGACTTTCTCATGAAACCGACCGGAACGATGGATGTTGTGCTTTCAACAATGCTTCCACTGACGAAAGAAGAACGTCTTGAAGCGATTGCGAAACTTCGCCAGGCGTACGAGTTGAAGAAAACAGAATTGAAAACGGCTAAGACGAGGCAAAAGTAATTTATTCAGCAATACATACAAAAGGAGGACACTATGAACACCAATAGATTTATTCAAGAATTCGCATTGACGATTTTTGCGTTCTTCGTTTTCACCGTTGCATTTCCTGTTACCGCAAACGCTCACTGCGATACGATGAACGGTCCGGTCATTAAAGACGCACGCGTTGCGCTTGATAAGAACGACGTCACGGCAGTGTTGAAGTGGGTAAAAAAAGAACATGAAGATGAAATTAAAACTCTTTTTACAAAAACAATTGCCGTGCGCAAACAATCTCAGCAGGCAAAAGAACTAGCCGACCGTTTATTTTTTGAAACACTTGTTCGTCTCCACCGTGCGGGTGAAGGTGCTCCGTACACCGGACTGAAGGATGAGCCGGTGGAGCGCATTGTGCAGGAAGCCGATCATTCAATCGAAACCGGCAATGGGGATGAATTGTTTGCAGCACTCGCGAATTCCATACAACATCAGCTTCATGAAAAATATGAACGAGTCGTGAAAGCAAAAGCCACGATGAACACCGGCGTTGAAGCAGGGCGGGAATATGTTGATGCATACGTCCAGTACGTTCATTTTGTTGAACAGCTCGGTATGATCGGCAGTGCACACGGCGGTGAACATAAAGAAAGTAATGAAGATATTCATTGAACATCTAACGATAAGGAGAATGGTCCTATGAAATCGATTCTATCAACCATCATACCGCTTGTTCTTTCAGCGATTCTGGCAATTAGCTGCGGCGGCGAAAAGAAAAGTCGCAGCGGTGCCCGCTCCGATGTACAGGATGCAGCGGTAAAAACGTACGTCGCTCCCGGCGATCTGGATGAATACTATATGTTTGCATCCGGCGGACATTCCGGACAGGTGTACATTTACGGTTTGCCATCCATGCGTCACATCTCCACCATTCCGGTTTTTGCTCCGTACTCCGCAACGGGATACGGCTTTGATAAAGAGTCGAAAGAAATGCTCGGCGGATTTACCTGGGGAGATGCGCACCATCCTTCGCTCAGTGAAACGGACGGCGATTACGACGGTCGCTGGCTCTTCATTTCCGACAACGCCAACAATAGAATGGCACGGGTTGATCTGAGAGATTTTAAGACGAAACAAATTTTCGGACCGATTCCGAACGTTTCAGGAAATCACTGCTCATCGTTCGTGACGGAAAATACGGAATACGTTCTTGCCGGTTCGCGTTTTTCAATTCCCCTTCCCCGTCACACGTACGAAAAAATTGAGGACTATGCCACAAAGTACAAAGGCGTTGTCGCCGGAATCAAAGTCGATCCGAAAACAGGAACAATGTCGCTTGGCTGGGAAATTTTGATGCCGCCGTTCAATTACGATCTTGGCGATGCCGGAAAAGGTCCGAGCAAAGACTGGGGATTCTGGACATGTTACAACTCAGAGCGTGCGACAGGAAAACTTGAAGTAACATCGACACAAAAAGACCGTGATTACGTTGTTGCCGTGAACTGGAAAGAAGCGGAAAAGGCGATTACTGCGGGGAAGGCAAAAATAATCGACGGCGCAAAAGTGATTGACCCGAAAGATGCGCCCGGCGTTGTATTCCTCATTCCGGCAGCAAAATCTCCGCACGGTGTTGATGTGAGTCCCGACGGCAAATACATTGTCGCAAGCGGAAAATTGCAAAGCATCACCACCGTATTCAATATCGAGAAAATACAAACCGCCATTGAGAAAAAAGATTTCACGGGAACCGAAGACGGCATTCCCGTGCTGAACTATGATGCGGTAAAAGATGCCGAAGTGAACGTCGGCCTCGGTCCGCTTCACACACAGTTCGACGATCAGGGGAACGCATACACATCACTCTTTGTTGAAAGTGCTGTTGCAAAATGGAAACTAGGAACATGGGAAGTTCTGGACAAGATTCCGGTTTCGTATAACATCGGGCATCTTTCTGCGGCAGAAGGAGACACAAAACATCCCGACGGAAAGTTTCTCGTTGCTCTCAACAAGCTCTCGCATGGCAGACATCTGAATGTCGGTCCATCCCAGCCCGAAGCATCGCAATTGATTGACATCAGCGGCGAAAAAATGTCGCTACTGTACGATGCGTTTACAGAACCAGAGCCGCACTACGCACAAATTGTGAAAGCGGATAAGATTAAACCGATTGAAGTTTATCCGAAAGAAGAGAATAAGAACCCGAATGCTATTTGGGATATTAAAGATTCCAAAATAACCCGCAGCGGAAAACATGTTGTTGTGAAAGCGATTGCCGTCCGCACGAGTTTTGAACCGACAAAGATTGAAGTGAACAAGGGAGATCTGGTGACGATTCACTTGACCAATATCGAGCAGACAACGGATGAATTGCACGGTTTCGGTTTGAATGAATACAACATTAACGTCGTCGTTGATCCGGGTGAAACGAAGACGATAGAATTCGTTGCCGATAAACCGGGAGTCTTTCCGTACTATTGCACAAATTTCTGTTCGGCGTTGCATCAGGAGATGCAGGGATATTTGCTTGTGAAGCCATGAAGAATTTCCGGCAGGTCGGCGTTAACGCCGACCTGCCCTTTTTGAAAGGCAGGTATGAAAAATTTTTTAGAAACAACGCGTTTGTTTTTTGAAACGTCTCTCGACATTCGCAGTCGTGTGCTTGTCTTTGTTGCCGCACTGGTGCTGGTACCGTCGTATTTTCTTCCGCTGTGGAATATGACGCTCTATTCGAATCAGTTTCTGGAAGGACTCTCGCTGGATATCTATACGTATAAGTTGGAAGGGACAAAAACGCCGGAGCGGGACGATTTGAAGGAAATAAACGCACTCAATCACTACATCGGTATGAAGCCGCTTGTGGATTCGGATTTTACGGAGTTCAATTGGATTCCCTTTGTGATCGGCGGAACGATGCTGCTTTGCTTCCGTGCCATCGTTATCGGGAAGATGGACAAGTTGGTTGATGTGTTCGTGCTGTTCACCTATTTCGGGATTTTTTCCCTCTGGAGTTTTTATTACAAGTTGTATCAGTACGGGCACACACTCGATCCCACTGCAGCGGTGAAAGTGCCGCCATTTACTCCGCCGATGTTTGGTCATCAAACAATGGCGAATTTTGAAGTGTACAGTTTTCCCTCTGCCGGTTCATTCTTTATGGCGGCAATGCCGCTGCTGTTGCTGGCGGCGATGTATTTATCTAAGAAGAAACATTCTGTTAAGTGAATTGCTGGAGAGGGTAAACCAAAGCTACAAAACACTAAATCGTTTCACGTTTCAGATTTCAAGTATAATACGTTTTTAGAAAATTCTTGAAATGTGAACCCTGAAACCCAAAACAAATTAGTGGTTTTCATATTCTGTAAAAATGTCAATTCCTAAACCGATCATAACAAAAGAGCACGGCGCGTGGGCAGTACTGTTTGTGCCGATGATTGCCGGCGCTGCGTATGCAAACTCATTTTCATGGAATGTTGTCTGTCTCGCGTTTTCAGCGCTCTGTGTTTTTATGAGTTATGTTCCTGTGCATACGCTGCTTCGTGAATGGACCGGGACGTCTCAGGGAGAAGAAAAACTTGCTGCTGCAGAATTCTGGACGGCTGTCTATTTGGGATGTGGAGTACTGCTTATCCTTCCATTGTTGTATGAGCAATTGTGGCTGTTGTTGGCAATAGGAATTTTTGGTGCTGGGTTATTCCTTGGAAATTTTTTATTAACGAGGAAAATTCAAAAATCCATTGCCGGTGATTTGACCGCCGTTGCGGGATTAACACTCGGCGCTCCCGGTGTGTATTACGCTGCAACAGGAACGCTGGATTCCGAAGCATTCGTGTTGTGGCTGCTGAACTTTCTTTTTTTTGGATGCAGCGTCTTCTATGTCCATTTGAAAATCCGTGTCAGTAAAATGAAAAAGGATAAATGGCATCTCCGTGAAAAATTATCTGCCGGGAAGATGAATATTCTCTACCATTGCCTCGTCGTCACAGTGGTAGTCGTATTGGTGCTGTATCACCTCACCCCCGCAACAATAGTGATCGCGTTTTTGCCGATGGTCGTTCATGCGGTTGTCGGGACAATTCGATTAAGCCATCGTGTGAAATTCAAACATCTGGGTCTCCTTTTGCTTGGTCACTCAATAGTGTTCGGACTCATTTTTGTATTGATGAAGCATTAGAGTAACGGCGCTTGCATACTATTTTGTTGTAATGAAAGCATTAATTCAATACTGTGCGGTACTTCTCTCAATAGTCAGCCCCTGGCTATTTGCCAAGACGTATGCCGTGCAAAACGGCAAATCAATTCAATCTGTACTCAACATCGTTCAGAAATCCGACACACTTATTATTGAAGAAGGTGTGTATCACGGAAATCTTCTTCTCACAAAACCTCTCTCACTACTCGGTACGGGAAAAGCAATTATCGTTGGCGATGGTGCAGGAAGCATCATTACCATCCTTGCCGATTCCTGTGTTGTTCGCGGATTGACCATTGAACATTGCGGCGCAATGCTGGTGAACGAAGATGCCGGTATTCTTGTAAAGTCGCGTTACAATATCATCGAACAGAATCATCTTCGTGACATTCTGTTTGGAATCTATCTTTTGCAGTCAGATGCAAATACTGTTGCGAACAATGTGATAGAAGGAAGAACAGAGCTGGAACAGGGTGAACGCGGGAGCGGTATTCATCTCTGGAATTCGCACCGCAACACACTGTCGCGAAATACCATCAGCTGGACGAGGGACGGATTGTACATTCAGAATGCGAACCACACGCTCATTAAAGAGAACGAAGTTCACTCGCTCCGCTACGGCGTACATTACATGTATGCAGATTCGAACATCTTTCTCCGCAATTCTTTTCATGATAATGTTGCCGGTGCGGCAATCATGTATTCACGCGGCATCGTGATGAAACATAATCTTTTTCTGCGCAACCGCGGCTTTGCGTCGTACGGAATTCTGTTTCAGGACTGCCACTTTGCAGCTGCAGACTCCAATGTTATCGTTGATAATGTCGTAGGAATTTTTATGGAATCTTCAACGGACAATTTTTTCCGCGCCAACATTATTGCGCAGAATGATGCTGCTCTGCAGATGTTTCAGAATTCCGTCAACAATACGTTTACGGAGAATAATTTTATCGACAATCTCAATCTGCTCACAATTGTCGGAAAAAGGACCGAATCACGCTGGAATTGTGAAGGGAAAGGAAATTACTGGAGCACCTACGACGGCTATGATGTTGACGCCAACGGCATCGGCGATGTGCCGATGAAGATTCAGAACGTCTTCAATTATCTTGAAGGAAAAAATCCGAATGTGCGGCTCTATCTCTACAGTCCGGCATCGCAGGCGCTCGCCGTTTCCGCAAAAGCATTTCCGATTATCGATTTGAATAATGAAATGGATTCACTCCCATTAATGTCTCCCGTTGATATGCGCTGGGCGGCGGAGGTGCTGAAGAGATTTGATCTACCTCCCGGTGTACAGAAGTATGAAAGCCCTGCTGCATTGGGAACGCTCATCTCCATTTTCGGATTTTGTGTTGTGGGGTTTGCAATGGTGCGGGTGAAGAAGGCAATGAGAAGGACACTATGATATCAGTTCAACACATAACTAAACGGTACGGAACATTTACTGCGGTCAACGACGTCTCGTTCACAGTTGACAAAGGCGAAGTCTTTGCATTGCTCGGTCCCAACGGCAGCGGGAAGACCACGACCATGAAAACAATTGTCGGTTTGAATGTTCCCACCGAAGGAAAGGTGCTGATCAACGGAATCGATATTCGTACGAACCCGAAAGAAGCGAAGGAATTCATCAGCTATCTTCCGCAGCGGATTGTCTTTCCTGAAAATCTCACTGCACGAGAAGTGATTCGCTTTTACGGCTCAATGAGAAGATTATCGAAAGAACTTGCAGACAAAGCGCTTGCAACTGCACATTTCAACGGATTTTCCGACAAGACCGTAAGCGAATTTTCCGGAGGAATGATTCAGCGGCTGGGGCTTGCGGTCGTCTCTATGCCCGATGCGCCGATTCTTCTTTTGGATGAGCCGACAGCGAATCTCGACCCGCAGGGAGTAAAACAATTCCGGGAATTTGTGCTTGGAATGAAAGCAAAAGGAAAGACGATTATCTTTTCCACGCACCTTCTTGCAGAAGTGGAACAGCTTGCCGATCGTGTCGGGATCTTTGTCGGTGGAAAACTTGCAGCACTGGAATCGATTGAAAACTTGAAAACAACATTTTTTCAATCAGGCAGCATTGAAGATTTGTATTTGCATTATGTAGGGAGTTGTGAAAATGAAAACCGTTAACATACTTTTTGTGTTTTTGTGCATTTGTGGTTCGTTGTTTATCGGTTGCGGTGCAACGGAAATCAAGCCGGTCGATTTATTTCCCGAAGATGAATGCTCCAACTGCAGAATGTCCGTTTCCAATCCAGCATTCGCTTCGGAAATTATCTCGCAGGAGAATGAAGTTTTCAAATTCGATGATCTAGCATGTCTTGAGCAATTTCGGAAGAAACGGACCGAAATAAAAATTGCCACTATCTTTGTTAAGGAATATGAAAGCAAACAATGGCTTCGCTATGAACATAGCGTGATGATTCAAACCGGAATTGAAACGCCGATGGGCTCAGGACGCATTGCTGTTGCGAGCAACGAAAGAGCAAAAGCATTAACGGAGCAATTCCCGGTGAAAGATATTTCGAAGAAGATGGGAAAGGGATGCTGCGGGGACGAGGAGTGTAAGAAGTGAATCGGTGCAAGATGTCAGATATTTTGCCTGCTCACGACATGAACCATTTTAGTTTTGTCTTATTCTAATCAGAAGATGTTTGACATCTTCCTTCGTACTATGGAATACAAAATCATTATACGCATCGCACGGCAGGAATTGACGGTGAACTTCCGCAACAAGTGGACGGTACTCTTTGCAGCGGTGTTCGGCGCGCTGGTTGTAAGCATTTCCTATTTCGGCATAATGGCTGAGGGCTTTTCAGGGATGCAGAACTTCACGCGCACATCGGCAAGCATTTTGAACCTGGTACTGTATATCGTTCCTCTTGTTTCGCTGGTTATGGGCACGCTGAGTTTTACCGGTGATAAAGGTTCGACAGAGTTACTCTTCTCGCAGCCTGTTTCAAGAGCGGAAGTACTGCTGGGAAAATTGTGCGGATTATTCCTTTCCGTTTCACTTTCGATGCTTGGCGGTTTTGCCGTTGCCGGAATTCTTATTTCTTCAATCAACGGTGAGGAGGGATTGATTCAATACGGATTTTTCGTCCTCCTTTCTTTAATGCTTGCGCTTGTCTTTCTCAGCATCGCAGTTGTTGTGGCAGTGGTAAACCGACGCAAATCAAAAGCATTCGGCATTTCACTCTTCCTCTGGTTTTTCTTCGTCCTGTTTTATGATTTACTTGCGCTCGGAGGCTCGGCGCTCTTTAAAGGACAAGACGCAAATCTCTTTCTCTTCCTCTCCCTCTTTGGTAATCCCGTCGACATGGTGCGTGTTGCTACGCTGATTTCATTGGAGAACGTTTCCATTTTTGGCGCTGCCGGCGCAGCATTGTTGAGATTTCTCGGTGGACCGACAAGCAGTATTCTGCTCCTGACAATTTCATTGCTGATGTGGATTGTTGTTCCCGTAAAGATTTCGCAGCAGTTGCTTTCAAGGCAGGATATTTAACGGTATCAGGGTTCACGTTTCAGGTTTCAAGAATTGTAATTGTTTTATTCAATTCAAACTGAACCCTGCGATCTGAAACAATAGATTCGTTCTTCACCTGACTCCATGGCAAACTACAAATGGCTTCCCGTCATCGATGAAGAAAAATGTACGGCATGCAACGCCTGTGTTGAAGCATGTGGACCGAAATGCCTTGATATTGTTGACAGCTCTTATGCTGTTTTATCGAAAGCAGATATATGCGGCAGTGAAGAACACTGCATCGTACCTTGTCCTGAAGAATGCATTCAGATGCAGTGGGTTCCCTTTGCAGGGGACAGAGGAAGAGGAAAGTGGATGTAAGTGAAAATTATCCGGCCATTTGCACTGTGATCAATTGTGAAATAGTATGTAAAATTTTATCGCGCAACAAGGTCAATTCTCTGTTCGAGATTTTTTTTCCACCGTATTCCGAAATGTAGAACGTATCGACGATACCGTCGCCGCGTGTGGCGAGTTTGGCAAAATTGATCTTAAGTCCCTGTTTCGAGATCGTCTGCGTAATCTTGTAGAGAAATCCTGTCATATCCGGACCGTACACATCCATGATCGTGAATTTCTCGGTGTCGTGGAAAACGACATCCACGCGGATGTTCGGATGAAAGAGCGGCTTGACTCTTCGTTTCCACCGGCGGTGATGGCGTTCGAAGAGGTGGTTCAACGTCTCGTGGTTGCGGAGTACTTCCACAAAATCTCTCTGCAGTTTCTTTTCCTGCTCCTCCGTCAGCGTCGATAATGTTGCACCGTCCACCACGCGGAACTGGTCGATTACGATACCGTCGTTGCGGGTGAAGATATTCGCATCGATGATGCTGATATCGTTCGCCGACAACACGCCGCAGAGCGTTGAGAGTAAAAACTGAGCGTCACGCGTAATGACGGTGACAATGCTGTGCGATGCGTCGTGCCGGAAACGGGCTTCCACCGAATCCAACCCTTCGATGCTCTTTACATGATCCTCAATCTCATCAACCGAAAACGCCGTTGTGTAGAGCGTTCCTTTGAACGCGGTGAGATGATCGCGAACTGAGTCGGGATAGATCTGTTCCGCGGTCGTTTCCTGTTTCAGCAGCATACGCCGAGTCTTCAGATACAACTCCTGCAGCAGCGTCTCCTTCCAACTGGACCAGACATTTTTATTCACCGCGGAGAGATCGGCGTATGTCAATACGAACAGCAGATCAAGATGATCGGGAGTAGAAAAGAGTTGTGCAAATTCTTCGATCGTTTTTGCGTCTCCTGTATTTCTGCGGAACGCGATCTGCTCCATCACCAGATGGTTGCGGATCAGGAACCCGACGGTGTCGCCCGCGTCATGAATATTCCATCGCTGCTGAATATT